>JAEYTN010000533.1 GCA_023433985.1 Pseudomonadota bacterium
GTCTCGCCACCGGCGAGATGACCGACGTGTTCCGCTACAATGCCGGCTCGCTGTTCCAGGCGCTCAATGCGCCGCAGACGATGCTCGACCTCACCGACGAGCCGTTCCAGGCCAATATCATCGACTCGTTCAAGCCGGTGGTGACCGCCACGGACGGCCGCATCTATGGCGTGCCGGAAGAAGCGGCGATGGGCGGCGGCATCCTCTACAACAAGAAGATCTATGCCGAGCTCGGGCTCTCCGTGCCCAAGACCTGGGCCGAGTTCATGGCCAACAACGAGAAGATCAAGGCGGCCGGCAAGACCGCGGTGATCCAGACCTTTGGCGATACCTGGACCAGCCAGCTCTTCGTTCTCGGCGACTTCTTCAACGTGCAGGCAGCTGTTCCGACCTTTGCCGCCGACTACACGGCCGGCACGGCGAAGTACGCTACCACGCCCCCCGCCATGGCCGGGTTCCAGAAGGGCGAGGACGTGTTCAAGGCCGGCTACCTCAACGAGGATTTCGGCTCGGCCCTGTTCGCCGACGGCATCCGCATGGTCGCTACCGGCGAGGGCGCCCATTACCCGATGCTGACTTTCGCCATCGGCGGCATCGCCCAGGATTATCCCGAGAACCTGCCGGATGTCGGCTTCTTCGCCATCCCTGGCGACGACGCCGCCAAGAACGGTCTCACCGTCTGGATGCCGGCCGCGACCTACATCTCCAAGACCACCGAGCACCCCGAAGAGGCCAAGAAGTTCGTGGCCTTCATCGCCAGCACCAAGGGTTGCGACGCCCGCTCCAGCGCCAATGGCGCGACCGGTCCCTACCTGATCAAGGGCTGTGACCTGCCCGCCGACGTCCCGGCAGCCGTAGCCGATCTGCTGCCCTACTTCCAGCAGGACGGGTTGACCGCTCCGGCCCTCGAGTTCCTCTCGCCCATCAAGGGGCCGGCGCTCGAGCAGATCACCGTCGAAGTCGGCTCGGGCATCCGGGCGGCAGCCGATGCCGCTGCCCTCTACGACGAGGACGTGAAGAAGCAGGCTCAGCAGCTCGGGCTCAACTGGCAGTAGGCCTCGCCTGAATGGGTTCCGCGCCCGGCTCCCGGCCGGGCGCGGCTTCCGACTGGAGGGACGACGGATGAGCCTGGCGGCACGCGCGGACAACGACCTGGAGGTGAGCGCGACCGTGCGTCACCGATGGCGAAAGGCGACGGATGCGTATCCCACGTGGTTCTACCTCCCGGCCGCCATCGTCTTCAGCGTGCTCTTCACGCTTCCCACGATCGCCTCCCTGTTCTTCAGCCTGACGCGCTGGACGCTGTTCGAGGCGCAGTTCATCGGCCTCGCCAACTTCGTGCAGTTCTTTAAGGAACCGTTCCTGGTGCAGGGGCTGTTCAACACGCTGATCTACGGCGTGGTGACCTCGGGGGCCAAGGTGGTGCTCGGCATGATGCTGGCGCTGCTCCTGACTTCCGACATCATCGGCCGCGGCTATCTGCGTGCCGTGATCTTCTTCCCTGTCCTGGTGTCGACGGTGGGCGTCGGCATCGCGTTCGTCGCGATGATGCATCCCACCCAAGGCGTCATCAACGAAACGCTGGCGATCTTCGGGATCAAGGGACCAGCCTGGCTCACCGACCCGCGCTTCGCCCTCTACTCGGTGGCGCTGGTCGATGTGTGGAAGGGCGTTGGCCTCGCCACGGTCATCTACATGGCCGGGGTGGTGTCGATCCCGCAGGACTATTTCGAGGCCGCGCGGATCGACGGCGCCAGTTCGTGGCAGAACTTCTGGGCCATCACCCTGCCCCTGCTGCACCCGGCGACCGTCACGGTGATCATCCTCTCGCTGATCGGGGGCTTGCGCTCCTTCGACCTCATCTGGGCTATGACCAAGGGCGGCCCCGGCTTCACCTCCGACGTCATCGCCTCGGTGATCTATAAGCAGTACCAGGCGGGATTCTACGGCCTCTCCACCGCCGGCAACGTCGTCCTGTTCGTCCTCGTGGCGCTGATCATCGTGCCGCTTTCGATGTACCTCAACCGTGGTGAGGTCGAGCGATGAACAGCCTCAGGCGCTACCTGGTCGGCGGCACGGCAATCGCCGCCACCTTCTTCGTCTTCATCGTGCCGTTCATCTTCATCGTGCTGATGGCGGCCAAGGACCGCAAGCAGGCCTCGACGCGCGCCTTCGACCTGCCGAACCAATGGCACCTGTGGGACAACCTGGTGCAGGTGATCCAGACCCGCGACTACATGCTGGTCACCGCCTTTATCAATTCGAGCATCCTCACCGTCGCCAGCGTGACGCTGCTGGTGGTATTCGGCGCCATGGTAGGCTTCGTGCTGCAGCGCAACGCCCGCTCCCGCTGGACACCGGTGGTGAACTTCTTCGTCCTCGCCGGCCTGATCATTCCGCCCGCCGTGGTTCCGACCATCTGGGTGATGCAGTCGGTAGGCCTGTTCAAGACGCTGCACGGGCTGGTGCTGATCGAGGTCGCCTACGGCCTCAGCTTCTCGGTGTTGCTGTTCAGGGCCTTCATCGCCACGATTCCGAGGGAACTGGACGAGGCAGCGATCATCGATGGCGCGGGCCCGCTCCGGCTCTTCTTCCAGGTGGTACTGCCGCTGCTGCGGCCGGTGGTCGTAACCCTGATCGTGGTGCAGTCGGTGGCCATCTTCAACGATTTCACGAACCCGCTCTACTACCTGCCGGGCAGGGACAACGTCACCGTGCAACTGACGCTCTACAACTTCCAGAGCCAGTTCAGCACGTCCTACAACCTGCTGTTCATGAACATCCTGCTGATCACAATCCCGCCGCTGATCGTCTACCTGTTCTTCAACCGGCAGATCGTGGCGGGGATGACGGCAGGAGCAGTTAAGGGCTAGCGACCACGTCCGGGTCGGCTGAACTCGACGCGCCCCAACCCGCCATCCCGTGCCGGCCGCACGGGCAGGTCGGGCGGAGCAATGCCCCGCCCGCGATTGCGTCAGAACGCGCCGAACAGGGCGTTCTGGGCGATGCGCAGCGCCGAAATCGCGTCGTGCCGGCTCTGCGCCTCCTTCAACGCCTCGACGTCCAGCGCATCGAGCCCGCGGGCTACCGCCTTGAGGAAATCGATGGCGTGGTTGGCAGTCGCGACGCTGTCCTCGCGGAACGGGAACTGGTCGAGCTGCCAAACGCCCTCCCAATTGTTCTTCTTGAGCACATAGAAGAACTCGAACAACTCCGTTGGGTGCAGGCTGCCAGCCACCAGGTCGTCGTCCCAGGAGCGGTAGTTGTCGTTCACGTCCATGCCGAACAGGCGGCCATAGTCGATGGCAACCTGGGCCGAATCCGCCGGGCTTTCGCCGCCGAACAGCGCATGGCCGAAGTCGAGCAGGATGCCGATGTTTGGCAGCCCGATCTTCTCGATGCCCAGCAGAGTGCGCGACACCGAGCCGAAGCTCATGTGCACGCGCGGCTCGCGCGGCTTGTACTCGATGACGAATTTCAGGTCCGGATTCTCGCTCGCCAACTGCCCGATGCCATCGAGCGAGTGCTTCCACAGAACTCCGTGATCGACTTGGAACGGATAGTCCCAGCCGTCCTGCCCCGGCCACACTTTCACGTACTCGGCGCCGAAGTAGCGCACCACGTCGCAGGCCCCGGTGATGAGCTCGTGCGCCCGCCGCCGGATGCCCGGATCGGGGTTGGTGAAGGCGCCCTTCGCGTCCGCGAGGCGTTGGAGTGATCGGTCGCATGCACGAGGCCGCCCGTCAGCTTCCACAACAGCCAGGCATCCACGGTTCCGGCCCGCAGTCCACCCGCTTCAGCCTGCGCCCGGGCGCAGGGAATCTCGTCCAACAGCCAGGCGATCTTCGCCGCCGGAAACAGCGGATCGAGCGCCAGCCCGGTGCGTTCCTCGATCTCCCCGGCGTGGCCAGCCGCACGCAGGGCAGCGCAACGCCCGGCCGAACGACGGCATTGCCAGATCACCGCCGGTCCCACCGGTGCCCCAGTCTTGGCGTCCCACAGCACGATGGTCTCGCGCTGGTTGGAAATGCCGAGCGCCGCGATCGGCCGGTCGGCCAGCGCGACCACCTCGTCGATCACGCGGGTGACGCCGGTCCAGATGTCGTCGGCCGATTGCTCCGCCCAGCCCGGCTGCGGGTAGTGCACCGTCATCGGCACGGCGGACTGCGCGACGATCCCGCCATCCGCGGCCACCAGGAGTGCCTTGGTGTTGGTCGTGCCCTGGTCGATGGCGAGGACGAGGCCGCCGCTCATCGCTTCTTCGCTACCACCTGCCGCACCGCCTCGGCGATGCCGCTGGGCGTGAGCCCGAAATGCTCCATCAGCTACTCCGCCGATCCGGTCGGCAGGAAGCCCGGAAACCCCAGGATTCGCATCGGCACCGGCTCGTGCGTCGCGACGACTTCCGCCACCGCACCGCCGAGCCCGCCCCGCACCGAGTGCTCCTCCACCGTAACGATGGCGCCGGTCCCGGCCGCCGCGAGGACCGCCGCCTCGTCGAGCGGGTTCACCGTCGACATGTTGACGACCCGTGCGGAAATTCCCTCCCCGGTCAGGGCCTGCGCCGCCGCTATCGCCCGATGCACCATAGTGCCATTGGCAATGATGGCGACATCGTCGCCCTCGACCAGCACCTCAGCCTTGCCGATCTCGAAGCGCGGGTCCTTCCGTTTCAGTGCCGGCACCGGCATGCGGCTCACGCGCACGAATACCGGCCCGTCAATGGCTGCGGCAGCACGGATCGCCTGCTCGGTCTCCCACGGGTCGGAGGGCGCGATCAGCGTCAGGTTGGTCAGCAGCCGCAGCCACGCCATGTCCTCGATCGAGTGGTGCGTCGGCCCCAGCTCGCCATAGGCCACGCCGCTCGATTGCCCAATCAGCTTCACGTTGACGTTGGAATAGGCGATGTCCGCCTTGATCTGTTAGAGCGCCCGCCCGGTCAGAAGCAGGCCGCCGCCGAAACGAACGGCACCTTGCCCCCATTGGCGAGGCCGGCGCCCACCCCGGCTGATGCCGGCCAACCCGATCGACGGCTATATCGGCCAGTTGCAGGCTCGCGCCTCGGGCGCACTGACGCCGGAAGCGATCGAGGGCCTGCGCGCCAACCTCGAGGAACTCTACGGGCTGAAGGGCGACATCTTCTCGCAATACCTGAGCTACCTGAACCGCGTGGTGCTCCACTTCGATTTCGGCCCGTCCTTCGCTTTCTATCCGCAGGCGGTGTCGCAGATCATCTTCACGGCGCTCCCCTATACGCTGGGGCTGCTGCTGGTTTCGACCGTCATCGCCTGGATCCTCGGCAACATGGTCGGGCTCGTCGCCGGATACTTCCACCACAAGAAGGCCGCCACCGTGCTCGAGGTGGTGGGCATCCTGCTCTACCCGATCCCGTACTACATCCTGGCGGTCACGGTGATCCTGATGCTGAGCTACGTGATCCCGCTGTTCCCGCTCTCGCCGTCGTTCCCGGTCGGACAGATGACGCCGCAGAAATTCGGCATGATCATCTTCAACTCGCTGCTGCCGGCGCTGACGCTGGTGCTGGCGGGCTTCGGCTGGAACATCCTCTCGATGAAGGCGCTCGCGGTCGCGACCACGGAGGAGCCCTATGTCACCTATGCGCGGCTCAAGGGCACGTCGAACTGGACGCGGATGATCCGCTATGTCTTCCCCAACGCCATGCTGCCGCAGGTCACCGCGCTCGCGCTCTCGCTCGGCACGGTGTTCAACGGCGCGCTGCTCACCGAGATCCTGTTCTCGTACCCCGGTGTCGGGCTCATCATGCGCACCGCCGCCTCGAGCGGCGACTACAACGTGCTCTACGGCGCCATAACCATCTCGATCATCGCGGTCGCCACGGCGGGCCTCGTCATCGACCTGATCTATCCCCTGCTCGACCCCCGGATCCGCCACAAATGAGCTCCACCACCGTCACCGAAACAGCGGCCACGGCGCCACCCGCACGGCCGCGCAGGGACAACCTGCTGTGGCTGCTCAACCTGCGCCTCGCGCTCGGGCTCTCGATCCTCGCCGTCTTCGTGCTCGCCAGCCTGATCCTGCCGTTCTTCTGCCCCGTCGATCCGTCGCTGCAGGCCACCTACCTCAAGAACATGCCGGTTTCGGCCGAGCACCTGCTGGGCACCAACGCTATCGGCCAGGACACCTTCTGGTACCTGATCTTTGCGATCCGCAACTCGCTGACCCCCCTCGGCATCCTGGTCGGCGTCGGCGTCACCATCATCGCCACCGTGGTCGGGCTCAGCGCGGGCTAAATCGACCGCAATTTCGAGCGCGTGGTGATGCTGATCGTCGACAGCTTCATCACCATCCCGCTGCTGCCCATCCTGATCATCCTCGGCGCGGTGATCCGCGGCAACTCGTCGTTCCTAACGGTGGGCTTCATCATCCTGATCTTCGGCTGGGCTTGGGGTGCGCGTACCATCCGCTCGATGGCCCTGACGCTGCGGGAGCGCGAGTTCATCAACATGGCCCGCTTCTCGGGCGCGGGGACGATCCACATCCTGCTGCGCGAGATCTTCCCGTACGTCTCCGCCTACATGCTGGTCGCCTTCATCAACACGGTGCTGTTCGCCATCAACACCGAGGCGACGCTGGCAGTGATCGGGCTTTCCAAGGTGGAAGTGCCGACGCTCGGCTCCATCATCTTCTGGGCGATGCGCTCTTTACCGGCAACTATGTGTGGCTGATCGCGCCCATCGTCGCGACGGTGCTGCTGTTCCTCGGCCTCTTCCTCTCCTCGACGGGGTTCAACGCGGCGTTCGTCAGCAAGCGGGGTGTGCAATGATCCGTCTCAACGACCTTCGGGTCGGCTACCGCATCGGCAGCCGCGTCATCCACGCGGTGGACGGCGTGAGCCTCACCATCCCGGATGGCTGCATCGTCGGCGTCGCCGGCGAGTCCGGCTGCGGGAAATCCACGCTGATGAAGGCAATCTACGGCGATATCAGCTCGCCCATGTTCATCGCCGGCGGCGGCATCGCGTACGGGATGAAGGGCGGCGACGGCGGGCCGGTGACCACGGCCAACATCCGCCGGGAGTGGTTCAGGTCCATCTCCTACATCCCGCAAAGCTCGATGATCTCGCTGAACCCGGTGAAGCCGATCAGCTCGCAGTTCATCGATTTCCCCGGCACCGACAGCAACAAGAAGCGCGTGCTCGAAAAAGCGCGCGAGTATGTCGGCAAGCTCGGCCTGCAGCCCGAGGCGCTCGACGCCTACCCGCACCAGCTGTCGGGGGGCATGCGACAGCGCGTGATGATCGCGCTCGCCACGTTCTTTTCGCCCGAACTCATCATCGCCGACGAGCCGACCACCGCGCTCGACGTGGTGGTGCAGAAGGAAATCCTGATGCTGCTGATGGAAGTGCAGGAGATGATGGGCACCATCCTCGTCGTCAGCCACGACATGGGCGTCCACTACCAGGTTACCCACAAGATGCTGATCATGTATGCCGGCCGCTTCGTCGAGTATGGCGACAACGAAAGCGTCTTCGCCGACCCCCAGCACGCTTACACCAGGATGCTCATCGACTCGCTGCCTACCATCGGCGACGACAGCATGCGCGGCGTGCTGGCGAGCGCGGCCGGCGCAGGCGGCGACCGCGCCTATCGCGTCGAGCCCGACCTCATCGAGACAAAGCCCCGTCACTTCGTCGCCCGGCCCAGCCAGGGCGTGGAGGCCGCGGCATGACCGTCATCCTCAAGACAGAAGGGCTCAACAAGGTTTACCGGCAAGGTGGCTTCGTCCGCTCGCGCCAGATCAGGGCACTCAACGACGTCAACATCACCGTGGAGGGCGACAGGCCGGTGGTGATCGCGGTGGTGGGGGAGTCCGGATCAGGCAAGACCACGCTCGCCAAGACCCTGCTGCGGCTCGAAACGCGACCTCCGGCCACGCCATCGTCTATGACAGCGTCGTAACCGGGAAAGGTTCGACACTTTCGCGGCGCGAGTTCCTGGGGCTGGTGCAGCCGATCTTCCAGAACCCGTTCGAGGCGTTCAGCCGCTACCGCCCGGTCGATTCCTACCTCTTCGAAACGGCGCAACGCGTGGCCGGCATGGACGGGCCGCAGGCGGAAGCCGGCGTTGCGGACGCGCTGAAGAGCGTCGGCCTCAACTATGCCGAGGTGCGCGGCAAATATACCAACCAGTTCTCGGGCGGCGAATTGCAGCGCATCTCCGTCGCCCGCGCGCTGATCCCGCAGCCCAAGCTGATCGTCGCCGACGAGCCGGTGTCGATGATCGACGCCTCGCGCCGCATGGTGATCATCAACCTGTTCAAGCGGCTGCGCGACGAGGCGGGCCGGAGCTTCCTCTACATCACCCACGACCTCGCCACCGCCTACTACATCTCCGACTACGTGGCGGTGATGAACAAGGGCGTGGTCGTCGAGTTCGGCCCGGCGCGGCAGGTGATGAGTGATCCCCGGCACGACTACACAAAACTGCTCCTCAGCTCGATCCCCACCACCAAGGAACGCTGGCGCCCCCGCAAGGCCGCCGCCTGATGCAACGGATATTGCCATGACCAACACTGCCTTTGCAGGCAGCGCCACGTATGACCTCACCCTTTCCGGCCCCGCCCGGCGTCACCCGCGGCGACGTCCTCCACTTCGCGCCAAAGCCATACCTGGCGCTCCTGTTCAAGCGCATCGACTGAGGGAACCCCGATGACCGCCGGATACGACATTTTCGAAGCAAGCTTTGCCGGCCCGTCTGCCGGCAACCCCTTTGTCGAGGTCAGCTTCGACGCCGTGTTCAGCCAGCATTCGCGCGAGGTGCGCGTGCCCGGCTTCTACGATGGCGACGGCACCTACCGCGTCCGCTTTATGCCCGACGCCGAGGGCGAGTGGACTTTTCGCACGCGCTCAAAGACCTCCGAGTTGGATGGAAAAGTCGGCAGCTTCACCGTCACGGCGGCGCGGCCGGGGCAGCATGGTCCGGTGGCGGTGGCGAACAAGTTCCA
>JAEYTN010000550.1 GCA_023433985.1 Pseudomonadota bacterium
GCTGGAACGCCCTCTCGCCCGAGACCCGCGCAACCAACCGTCGGCTCTACAATTTCGGCTTCTTCCTCCAGCAATGCACGGTCGAGCTCGACCTGTTCGGCAACGGCGTCGCGGCGGCCGAGCTACGGCGCCTGCTGGCCTCGCTCGAGCTTCCGCTCGAAGAAGCGCACGACGGGCGAGTGACCCGCTCGACCGACGCGGCCAGCTTCCTGCGCGACGCCTCGGCGGTGCTGTTAGCCGGCGAGCCCAATGGCAAGAACGTGCGCATGCCGCTTGCCTGGCCGAGCGTCGATCGGGACAAGGCGCACCAGATCACCCGCGCCGCGCTCGCCTGCCTGTCGGATCAGCATGCACGCCACGCCCCCGCTCAGGCCAAGTTCGCTGACGACGCCAGCCAGTACGCGGTGCGTGGCTTCCTGCGCGTGTCAGGGCACGACGGCTGCCCCGAGAAGCTGGTTTGGAGCATCGAGAGCGAGCCGTTTCGTATCGCGCCGTGGTGGGACGGCGACGGACCCGGCGCGACGATCAGCCTGCCTGACCTGAGCAAGCTGAAGAAGGCCAAGCCATCCGTCTCCTTCGCGATGCCTCCGGAGATAGCCAATCTCCTCAAGGGCGATGCCAAGGATCTTTCGGAAGGCAAAGGCTCCACCGCGGGACCCAACATCGCCTGGATCTGCAGCTTCTCGATTCCCTACATCACGATCTGCGCCTTCATAGTGCTCAACATCTTCCTGACGCTGTTCGACATCATCTTCCGCTGGATGATGTACATCAAGATTTGCATCCCGATCCCGGTGCCGTCGACGGAAAGCGACGAGGGAGGCGGCTGATGGCAGGCCCGGTCCTCACCGCCGACCGCGGCATGGCGCTCCGCCCGCCGCTCTGCTGGCCGCTCCTGCCCGTGCCGGACGAGCGCGGACGGCTGGCCTATCCCGATCTCGAAACCTCGGTCCGCCAGCGCATCGAGGCGATCCTGCGAACCTCGCCGGGTGAGCAGCTGATGCGCCCGCACTTCGGCGCGGGGCTGGAACAGGCGATCCACATGCCGAACAACACGAGCTTTCGCAGCGAGCTGCAGCGGCGGATTTCCACGCACGTCCGCGTCTACGAGCCCCGCGTCGTGGTCGACAAGGTGGAGGTGGCCTCCGCGCCCGATCCGGCGGTGCTGCTGGTGACGATCGCCTATCGCATCCGCCAGCTCGGCATCGCCACCGCAATATCGGTAGCCGTACCGGTGGGAGGCCCCTGATGCCCATTCGCCCGCCTGCACTGGATGATCGGGGTTTCAACGACCTCGTCGCGGACATGCTCCGCCGCGTCCCCGCGCACACGCCCGAATGGACCGACCTGCGCGAAGGCGATCCCGGGCGCACGCTGATCGACCTGTTCGCCTGGCTGGGCGACACCATCCTCTACCGTGCCAACTTGATTCCTGAGCGGCAGCGGCTCGCCTTCCTGCGGCTGCTCGGCCGTCCGCTGCGAGCGGCCCAGCCCGCCGTGGGGCTCGTCCAAGTGAGCATCGATGATCCGAAAGCGACCGACAGCGTCACGCTGGCGCGGCGGCATGCGATCGCCAAGCCGGCGCACTTCGAACTCGACAGCGAGCTGGTGGTGCTTCCAGTCGAGGGCCGGGCGTTCGTGAAGCGCCCGCCCGACGCCGAGGAGCGGCGCGGAATGGGCACACTGCTCGGCGAGCTCAAGGAGCTTTACGGCCTCGCCGGCGAGGCGACGGCTTACGTGACGACGCCGGTCTTCGCGAACGGGGCGGCCGAAGGCGCCGGCTTCGACGTCATCGAGCACAGCATCGACAATTGCCTGTGGTTCGCGCTGCTTGCTCCCGGGCCCGAAAGCGCGACCAAGCAGGCGGTACGCCACACACTGGCGGGCGGCGACTCCAACCGGCGCATGGCGATCTCGGTGGGTCTGGCGCCATTCGTCGATCCCGCGAAAGGACTCGAATCGGTCGCGGCCCGGACGCCGATCCCGCATATCTGGGAAATCTCCGCGGCGGGCGGGGACGGAACTGACTATCTCGCTCTCGAGACCATCGAAGACCGGACCGAGGGGCTGACCTGCAATGGCGTGGCGCGGCTTCTGCTTCCCGGCGGAGACGACTTCGGCGCCCCCTCTAACGACGTGCTCGGCTTCATCGACGCCGGCGTCGGCGACCGCCCGCCGCGCATCGACGACGCCTTGACCGCCGCGCGCCTCGTGGCCTGGATCCGGCTTCGCCCGGAACCCGCGGCGCAAATCGATTCCTGGCGCTTGAAATGGGCCGGGGTGAACGCCGTCACGGTCACCCAGCGCAAGAGCTTCGGACGGCGGCAGATCGGCATCGGCACCGGCCTTTCAGGACAGGAACTGTCGCTCGGAGAAACCCAGGTCGAAGCCGGGTCGCTGCTGGTCGAGGTCGAACAGGCCGAAGGACTGCGGGCCTGGCGGCAAGTCGCCGACACCGCGATGGCCCGGCCAGGCGAGTTGGCCTACAGCCTCGATTCCGAAGCCGGGGTGGTAAGGTTCGGCGACGGCGTCACCGGCGCGGTCCCGGCCGTCGGTCGCGCGGTGCATGTCGCCTACATGCGCGCGGGAGGCGGCTCGGCCGGCAATCTTCCGGCGGGCGCAATCAAGTCGATCAGCGCGCCGGTCCCCGCCCCCCGGCTCAAGCTCAACCAGCCGCTGGCGATGACGGGCGGCGCGGATGCCGAGACGCTCGACCAGGCCGAACGGCGCATCCCCGCCGAGCTGCGCCACGGCAACCGCGCGGTGACCCGTGCCGATTACGCAATGCTGGCTGGCACCACGCCCGGCCAGGCGATCGGCCGGGTCGAGGTGCTCGAGCACTTCAAGCCGCACCAGCGGCGCGGAAACCTGCCGGGCGTGGTCTCGGTCATGGTCATCCCGGCACGCCAGTCGACGAGCCAGCCGCTGCCGCGCCCGGATCGCCCGATGCTCGAAAGCGTCCACCGCTGGCTCGAGCCACGCCGGCCGATCGGGACCGAGCTCTATGTGATCGGCCCCGAGTACGTCCCGATGGGCGTGAGCGCCGCGGTCGAGCTGATCGACCCGGCCGACCGCGAGGACGTGCTCGCCGCCGTACGCGAGGCGATCCGCCTCCACTTGTGGGCGTTGCCGCCGGGCGGTCCCGCTGGACAGGGTTGGCCGCTCGGCCGCGACGTCGACGACCGGCTGATCGAGACCGCAATCGCGCGAGTCCCGGGAATACGCGCAGTGGCACCGGTCAAGCTGTTCTCGCTCACGCCAAGAGGCTCGTGGAAGCTCGTGGCCGAGGACGCGACTGGCCGGGCGATCCTTCCGCTTGCGGATTGGCAGCTGCCTGACCTTGCCGGACTGACGGTCGGCGAGGGATCGGGAGCGGCGACCCGCCTGCAGCCCGTCTCGGACGTGCCCGGCAACGGGATCGCTGTCCCGGTGGTGCCGGAGTTGTGCTGATGGCCGGAACGTCAACATGGATGTGAATGGCCTCCCCTTCCGGTTGATCGCCGGAGCGGCCGACTTCGGCTTCGCGACGGATGCCGAAGGCGACCGGATCGCCCGCGGCCTCGCCCTGGCGGAACGGACCGGCCATCTGCGGCTGGCCAGCGAGCAGGCGGTCCCGCAAGTCGCGGAGAACGAGCTGTTCGCCCGCCAGCAGGTCAGCCAGCCCTCGCCGATCGCCGACGCCCACGGCAGCTTCGCGTGGTGGAACGCCGCCGAAAAACGCATCGAGGCGAGCGGCTTTCTGCCCGGCAGCATCGAGATTCCGCTCGGCGGCGAGGCCCTGGGCGGGCCGAGCGACATGATGCTCGGAACCGACGAGGTGGTCTATCTCGCGCGCGACGG
>JAEYTN010000350.1 GCA_023433985.1 Pseudomonadota bacterium
CAAGGCCGAGGCCATGAAGGTGCCGTTTCTGCGCGACCTGTTGCGCTCGGACTCGATCAAGATCGACAGCAACATCACCTTCGCCAACCTCGATCCGCTCTCGACCTATCTCGGGCGGCCGGGGAACACGGTAAAGGGCGGCCTGCCGCTCAGCGAGTACCAGCGCCGGCAGGAGCAGCACCGGGTCGCCGAGATCCAGGCGCTGGGGGATGTACCCTACTTCATCGAGCGGGCGGAAAAGCTCTACGGCTACAGCAACTTCATCGCCGATACGGGCGGCTCGCTGATCGAGGTGGTGGACCACGAAAGCGCCGAGGACCCGGTGATCCGGGCGCTGACCGAGAGCACGCTGCTGCTCTATATCCGCGGGACCGAGGGGGATGCGGAAGAACTGGTGCGGCGGTTCAAGGCCAGCCCGAAGCCGATGTACTACCAGCCGCCCTTCCTCGTGAAGAAGTGGGCGGAGTTCAAGCAGATCAACGGCATCAAGGACGACGCGGAAGTCGATCCGGATGCGTTCGGCGCCTGGGGGTTCGAGGCGCTGCTGACCGACCGGCTGCCGCGATACCAGCGGCTTGCCGACAAGTTCGGATATACTGTGGAAGCCGCAGACCTCGCGACGGTGCGAGACGGCGACGAGTTCCTCGACCTCGTGGCGGGGGCGATCGGGAAGCGAATGCGATAGCGGCCGTGCGCCGCCGGACTTCAGACGCCGATCGCTTTCCACCTGATACCAGAGGCAACCATGCCCATTCGTATTCCTGACCACCTGCCTGCCCGCAAGACGCTCGAAGCCGAGGGCGTGGCGGTGATGGACTCCTCCCGCGCGGCGCGGCAGGACATCCGGCCGCTGCAGATCGGGCTGCTCAACCTGATGCCGAACAAGGAGCGCACGGAGACGCAGTTCGCCCGGCTGATCGGCTCGACGCCGCTGCAGATCGACCTGACGCTGGTGCGCGTCACGGACCACAAGAGCAAGAACACCTCGGAAGAGTACCTCAACACGTTCTACTCGACGTGGGAGAGCGTACGGGAGCGCAAGTTCGACGGTTTCATCGTGACCGGCGCCCCGGTTGCGAACATTCCATTCGAGGAGGTGCGCTACTGGCCCGAGATGCTGGAAATCATGGACTGGACGCAATCCAACGTGCACCAGACCATGTTCATCTGCTGGGGCGCGCAGGCGGCGCTGCACCACTTCCACAAGGCACGCCGCTACCGGATGGAGAAGAAGGCGTTCGGCGTGTTCCGGCATAAGCTGGTGGGCGGCCCGAACCCCTGGCTGCGCGGTTTCTCGGACAGCCCGATGATCCCGGTCAGCCGCTACAACGACATCGACCGGACCAGCCTCGGCAAGGACCTCGAAATCCTCATCGACAATGACGAGATCGGGGTCTGCATGCTGCGCGACAAGGCACGGCGGGCGCTCTACATGCTCAATCACCTCGAATACGACAACCGGTCGCTGGCGGACGAGTACGAGCGGGACGTGAAGGCGGGGCTGGATACGGCGCCGCCGGTGAACCTGTTCCCCAACGGCGACACGAGCATCGAACCGGAGAACCGGTGGCGAAGCCATGGGCACCTGTTGTTCCAGAACTGGATCAACGAGATTTACCAGACGACGCCGTACGAGATCGGCGAGATCGGTAAGTAAACGGGCGTTTACATTCGTTTTCTTTCCGACCGTCATTGCTTCCTCCACCAGCTCTGCTGGCCTCCCTCCCCCCGCCATGCGGGGGAGGATAAGGTAGTGCCGCCGGCGACGATGGGGATAAGTGCTTGCAACGGCGCGGGCAGCGCCTACGTTTTGCTCTGGAAATCAGGAGCTTCCGTGCCGCGGCCGCCGACTACCTTTTCCGATGAGCTCGGCATTGCGCTGGGCAACCTGGCGGATGCCGCGGTGGCGCCGTTCACGCCCACGCTGCGGCTCGGGGTGACGGGGCTAAGCCGCGCCGGCAAGACGATCTTCATCACCGCGCTGATCCACAACCTGGTGACGGGCGGGCGTCTGCCGGGGTTTGCGGCGATGACCGAGGGGCGGTTCATCGGAGCGCGGCTGACGGAGCATCCGGACCAGGCCGTGCCGCGATTTGCCTATGAGCAGCACCTCAAGGCGCTGACCGGCAAGCCGGCGACGTGGCCGGAAAGTACGAGGAAGATCAGCCAGATACGGCTGCAACTGAAGTTTCAGAGTCAACGCTGGACGCGCGGCTGGCAGGGGCCGACGGTGCTCAACCTCGACATCGTCGACTATCCGGGGGAGTGGCTGCTCGACCTGCCGCTGCTGTCGCTCGACTACGCCGAGTGGAGCGCCGCCGCCCTCGAGCGGGCAGAGAAAAGACATGAAGATGAACGCGTGTCGGCGGCAGCTGAACGGTTTCTGAACGAGAGTTCGGCGGTCGATCCGCTGTCCGAGGCGAACGAACCGGCGGCCGAGCGGCTGGCGGAGGCGTTCACCACCTATCTGCGCGCCTCGCGCGAGGACGCGGCGCTGTCGACGCTGCCGCCGGGGCGGTTCCTGATGCCGGGGGACCTCGAGGGATCCCCTGCCCTGACCTTTGCGCCGCTGCCGGCGCCCTCCGGGCCGGTCCGTTCGTCGAGCCTCTACGCCATGCTGGAGCGGCGGTACGAGGCATACAAGTCGGTGGTGGTGCGGCCCTTCTTCCGCGACCATTTCGCCCGGCTCGACCGACAGATCGTGCTCGTCGACACGCTGCGCGCGCTCAATGCCGGACCGGCGGCGGTCGCCGATCTCGAGACGGCGCTGACCGATATTCTCGCCTGCTTCCGACAGGGGGATAACAATGTCCTCACCCGGCTGGTGGCGCGGCGCATCGACCGCATCCTGTTCGCGGCGACGAAGGCGGACCACATCCACTCGTCGAGCCATGACCGGCTAGAGGCGGTGATGAACCGGCTGGTGGCGCAGGCGGCGCGGCGGGCGAAGTTCGCCGGGGCGGAGACGAAGTCGATCGCGCTCGCGGCGATTCGCGCGACGCGGGAGAGCGTGGTGGAGGATGGCGGCGTCAAGCACGAGGTGATCGTCGGGACGCCACAGGCGGGAGAGACGCTGGATGGAGCGAGCTATGACGGCAAGACGGAGGTTGCCCTGTTTCCGGGCGACCTGCCGGCCGATCCGGACAGGTTGCTGACCGATCCGGTTGCGCTCAATTTCCTGCGCTTCCAGCCGCCGGGGCGGCTCGAGAAGAACGCCGAGGGCAACGTGGTGCTGCCGCATATCCGGTTCGACCGGGCGCTCGATTTCCTGCTGGGGGACTGGCTGCGATGAAACCGCCATTTGCCCGGCCTGTGGACCCGGAGACCGGCGAGGCTGCCGCCGAACGGCGGCCGCGGGTTTTTGCGCCGGACGCCGCGCCGGTGCCCGAGGCGATTGAGGTGCTGTCGGACGAGACCGGCGTGGACCTCGACGCGGAGGTGGCGGCGCCGCCGCGGCTGACGGGTTGG
>JAEYTN010000556.1 GCA_023433985.1 Pseudomonadota bacterium
ATCATCAGCCGTGCGAGGCGATGCGTCTGCTTGGTTGCCATGCTGTTCCCCCTCTCCCGCGCCGATCCCCCGCCGGCGTCCGTCGTCAAGAAACCGGCGGCGTGCCGCCGGGTCAGTGGCTCCTCGGGAGGAGGATCAGTAGTAGCCGGCCGCGCTCATCTCGCGGTCGACGCTCTGCTGCGCCTGGGCCAGCGCGTCATCGACGCTGGTCGACCCGGCGAGCGCCGCCGAGAACAGCTGGCCGACCGTGGTCGCCATGCCGGCGAACTCCGGAATGGCCACGAACTGCACACCCGTGTAGGGAACCGGCTTCACCGACGGTGCGGTCGGATCGGCGGCGTTGATTGACTCGAGCGTCATCTTGGCGAAGGGCGCCGCCGCCTGGTACTCGGCGTTCTCGTAGAGCGAGGTGCGGGTGCCGGGCGGCACATTGGCCCAGCCTTCCTTGCTGGCGACGAGGTTCAGGTAGTCCTTGGACGTGGCCCAGGCGATGAACTTCTCCGCCGCCTCGGCCTTCTGCGAGCCGGCCGGAATGGCGAGCGACCAGGCCCAGAGCCAGTTGCCGCGCTTGCCGAGCCCAGTGTCCGGCGCCAGCGCGAAGCCGACCTTGTCGGTGACCTGGCTCTGCTTGGGGTCGGTAACGAAGGAGGCCGCCACCGTGGCGTCGATCCACATACCGCACTTGCCCTGCCCGAACAGCGTCAGGTTCTCGTTGAATCCGTTGGAGGAAGCGCCCACGGGACCGGCATCCTTCATCAGGTCGACGTAGAACTGCAGCGTGTTCTTCCACTCCGGCTGGTCGAACTGGGGTTTCCAGTTCTCATCGAACCAGCGGGCGCCGAACGAGTTCGACATCGCAGTCAGGAACGCCATGTTCTCGCCCCAGCCGGCCTTGCCGCGCAGGCAGATGCCGTTGATGTCGGCCGAACGGTCGGTGATCTTGCGCGCCGCTTCGGCGATGAAGTCCCAGGTCGGAGCATCGGGCATCGTCAGCCCGGCCTTCTCGAACAGGTCGGTGCGATACATGATGAAGCTCGACTCGCCATAGAACGGCGCGGCGTAAAGCTTTCCGTCGGCGCTCAGGCCGTTGCGGATGGCCGGCAGCAGGTCATCGACATCGTAGTCGGCGCCCAGGTTCTCGAGCGGCAGCAGCCAGCTGTTCTTGGCCCAGATCGGCACTTCGTAGGTGCCGATGGTCATCACGTCGAATTGGCCGCCCTTGGTGGCGATGTCGGTGGTGACGCGCTCGCGCAGGATATTTTCCTCGAGCGTCACCCACTGCAACTGGATGTCCGGATTCTTGGTGGTGAAATCGTCGGTCAGGCCCTGCATGCGGACCATGTCGCTGTTGTTCACCGTGGCGATGGTGAGGGTGGTCTGGGCGTAGGCAGTCGAGCCAAGTGCGAGCGCAAATACGCCCGACAGAAGCGGTAGCAGTCTCATCGATGTCCTCCCATGTGCGAGCATTTGCCTCGCTCATGGGCAATTACTCACCAACTTTAGGATGATGTCAAGCGGGCGCAGCGCGGCGGTGCCGCCCGGCGCTCGCGGAAGTTCGTGGTCTATGCGTGCATTCGGGTGGCCGGCAGCCCGACTTTCAGGCCGACAGGATCGTTTCGGCCGTCAGTTCGTCGGTGATGAGCCCGTTGACGAGCCGCCGGGTGAGCGCGGCGCGGATGCCGGGCATTTTCTTTTCGCCCACGGCAATCGCCACCACCGTCGAGCTTTCGCGCGATGGCAGCGGCGCCGAAGCGACCCGGTCGTTGGTCAACCCGTCGATGAATTTGCCTTGCGCATCAAAGGCCCAGCCGACGATCTCGCCCACCGCCCCCGCCTTCTGCAGCGCCTTGAGCTCGGCCGCCGACAGAAACCCGTCCATCAACAGCGGCGCTTCCGGTCCAAGGTCGCCGATACCGACGAACGATACGTCCGCCTGCTGCACCAGCGCATGCGTCTCGCGGATCATCGGCTGGCTCAGCAGCATGTCCCGCTCCGCCGCCGACGACGCGATCACCGGCAGCGGCATCGGGAAGCTGCGCGCCTTAACTGCCTCTGCGATATTGAAAATCACGTTGTAGAACGCCGCGGAGCCGTCCGGCGCGATCGAGCCGGTGAGCGACACGATCTTGTGCTGCGGCGCCTCCATCGGGCTCAGCTGCTCGATCGCGGCCTTGAGCGTCCGCCCCGTCCCGATCGCCATCACGGTCGGCTTCTCGTTCCGAAGCCACCGCTCGATCTGCGCCGCCGCCGCAATCGCCACCCCGTGGATCGACCCCGGCGAATCAGGATCGGACGGCACCACCTCGGCGAAATCCAGCCCGTACCGGCCGCTCAGCCGCTCCGCCAGCTCCATGCAGCGCCCGATCGGATGATCGAGCCGCACCCGCACCAACCCCTCGCTCACCGACAACGATACCAGCCGCTGCGCCGTCTGCCGCGACACCCCGAGCTTCTTCGCGATCTGCTCCTGGTTGTTCCCCGCGACGTAGTACAACCATCCGGCCCGAGCCGCGTCGTCGAGCCTGTTCCCGGCCGTTTCCTGCCGCTGCGCCATTCACCCACTCCGTGCGGGGCGGATACTCCGCCAACGGGCGAATGCTCGCAAGTAGGAACTAGCTCTTGCGTGGAGCTAGGTCTTGCGCGGGCCGCACGACTCGCGATCGACGAAGTGGTTGGCGACCAGCGTGCGCACCGGGGTGTCGCGCGGGATGCGGTCGTGGATGCGGTCGTCAAGCAGGCGGATGCAGGAGGCGCCGATCTGCTGGCCCTGCACCTTCACCGTGGTGAGCTGTGGTGAGATCTGCGTGGCGGCGGAGAAATCACCGAAGCCGACCACCGACATGTCCTCGGGGATGCGATAGCCGAGCCGGAGCAACTCGGAAATCACGGTCACCGCCAGTCCGTCATGCGCGCAGAAGAAGGCAGTCGGCAGGAAGCCTTCGGCATGCGCGGCCTTGAGATACTCGGTAAACCGCACCTCCTTGTCGAAGGTCATCTGGCGGAACGACACTCCGGGCAGGCCTTCGAGTGCCTCGCGCATGCCATAGTAGCGCTCCCGCCGGCCGCGATAGCCCGGCGTGCCGTGCACGTAGGCGAGGCGGGTATGGCCGAGATCGAGGAGGTAGCGCGCCACCGCGGCGCCCGCCTCGTGGTCGGTGCCGCCGACGAAATCCGCCTGCTCCAACGGATCGAGCCAGCCGGTGCGGACGATGGGGATGCCGAGCGCATAAACCCGCTCGTAGGTGCTGCGCTCATGCGGCCCGACCATGATGGCGCCGTCGCAGCTGCGCACGAACGCTTCCACCTCTTCGGGGAGGTGCGTCCAGCGCATCCGCACCTGGTAGCCGCGACGCTGCGCCTCGAGTTGCATGCCGGTCTGCATCAGCAGGTGCAGTTCGGAGTTGATGAGGTCGGTGTCGTGGAACACGAGACCGATTGTCATTGCCTCGATCGTCGACACCGGCCGCGCATAGCCGAGTTCGTCGGCCAGTTGCCGCACCCGTTCGCGCGTCTCGGCACTCACGCCGCTCTTGCCGGAGAGCGCACGCGACACGGCAAATTTCGACAGTCCCAGCCGCTTCGCGATGACCCCAAGCGTGACTCTTTCCAACGATACCCCCTGCCCAGACGTCAACATAACTATGCAAAACCTTCTGCTACATCAACCTAACCATCGACCGCCAAATGTCGAATCCTCATCGCAGGAAAATCGGTCAGCGGCGCTGACATGGCAAAATGTCGAAGAATAGCGACATAACGCTTTACCTAACAAATCACGCTTGCAAGCCTTGCAACAGCTAACGACCGAAGAGGAACGGTCGCGGGCTTTGGGAGGGAGACAAGTCATGAACGGGATCAGCCGTAGAGCTTTTCTTGCCGGCAGCACCGCTTTCGCGGGGGCCGTCATCATTGCGCCGCACGCCTTTGCGCAACCCAAGGAATCGTCGTCGTTGCAGGCGCAGGTCGATGCCGGCACGCTGCCGCCGGTCGCCGAGCGGCTGCCGGAAAATCCGCTGGTGGTTACTCCGCTGAAGCAGGCAGGCCAGCAGGGCGGCGACTGGAACCACGCCCTGGTCGGCGGCGGTTCGCTGAGCATGCTGGTGCGCTACCAGGGTTATGAGCCGCTGGTGCGCTTCACCCCGGACTGGACCGGCATCGAGGCCAATGTCGCCGAGAACTACGAGGTCAATGCCGACGCCACCGAATACACAATCAAGCTGAGGAAGGGGCACAAGTGGTCGGACGGGCAGCCCTTCACCACGGCCGATGCCCAGTTCTGGTACGATGCCTATTTCAACGACGAGGAGACCAACCAGGGCGGCAACGCCTGGTGGTCGGCCGGCGGCGAGAAGGCGAAGCTCGAAGTAGTCGACGAACAGACCTTCAAGGTCGTTTTCGCCGCGCCCAACGGCTTCTTCCTGCAGCAGCTCGCCTGGGCGCAGCAGGACCAGATGTGCCGCACGCCGAGCCACTACCTCAAGCAGTTCCACCTGAAGTACAACCCGGACGCCAACAAGCTGGCGCAGGAGCGTGGCTTCGAAAGCTGGATCGCGCTGTTCCAGCAGGAGTCGGGCTTCGCCGACGACAACGTGTTCTTTCAGAACTCGAAGCGCCCCACACTCAACGCCTGGATGTTC
>JAEYTN010000402.1 GCA_023433985.1 Pseudomonadota bacterium
GGATGAGGGGCACTTGGTGCTCGACGGCGACCCGGTCGGCGAAAAGAGCGGCATGTCGCTCGATGGCCTCCGCCGCTCGCTGCAGATGGTGTTCCAGGACAGCTACTCGTCGCTCAACCCGCGCCTGCCGATCGAGAGCTCCATCGCCTACGGCCCCAAGGTGCAGGGCACCAAGGAGAAGGCGGCCAAGGAACAGGCCCGCGCGCTGCTCGAGAAGGTGGGGCTCAAGGCCGACCGCTTCGGCCAGCGCTACCCGCACGAGCTATCCGGCGGCCAGAAGCAGCGCGTCAACATCGCCCGTGCCCTCGCCCTCGACCCGCGCCTGCTGATCCTCGACGAGGCGGTCTCGGCGCTCGACAAGTCGGTCGAAGCGCAGGTGCTGAACCTGCTCGGCGACCTCAAGCAGCAGCTCAACCTCACCTACATCTTCATCTCCCACGACCTGCACGTGGTGAAATACATCTCCGACCGCGTGCTGGTGATGTACCTGGGCCAGGTCGTCGAGATCGGTCCCGTGGACAAGATCTACGAGGACCCCAAGCACCCCTACACGCAGGCGCTCCTTGCCTGCCGGCTGTCGATGGACCCCGACGAGCGCGTCGACTCCGCGCCTCTCGCCGGCGACCCGCCCAACCCGGTCAACCCGCCCTCAGGCTGCCGCTTCCACACCCGCTGCCCCTTCGTCGAGGACGTGTGCATGGCCAGGGCCCCGAGCCTCGGCGACGCGCTGCGGGCCAACCCGGTCGAACACCTCGCCGCCTGCCACATGGTGCACGCCGGCTCCGGGCACTCCAAGGCGCCCGACCCGGAAACCCGGCAGCTCCCGCTCTGGCAAGGAGAGACGAAATGAACGAGATGCGCTCCCCCGACCTCTCGCTGGTCGAAGCCCAGACCGACAAGCCCGAAGCCTACGTCAAGGTGAAGGACCTCGAAGTCCGCTTCGTTTCCCGCGAAGCGACCGTGAAGGCCGTCAACGGCGTCTCCTTCGAGCTCAAGAAGGGCGAAGTGCTCTGCGTCATCGGCGAGTCCGGCTCCGGCAAGTCGGTGATGATGCGCTCGCTGCTCCAGCTCCACCCCAAGAAGCGCACCGTCATCACCGGCGAAATGCGGGTCGGCGAGCACGACATCATGGCCGCCACCGACAAGCAGATGTCGGAGCTGAGGGGCTCCACCGTCTCCATGATCTTCCAGGAGCCGATGACCGCGCTCGACCCGCTCTACACCATCGGCGACCAGATCGCCGAAACGGTGATGCGGCACGAAAAGGTCGACCGCGATGCGGGTTGGAAGCGCGCGCTCGAACTGCTCGAGCTGGTCCGCGTCCCCTCACCCGAGCGCCGCCTCAAGGCTTTCCCACACGAGCTCTCGGGTGGCCTGCGCCAGCGCGCCATGATCGCGGTGGCGCTGAGCTGCCGTCCCAGCCTCCTTCTCGCCGACGAGCCGACCACCGCGCTCGACGCCTCGGTGCAGATCCAGGTGCTCGTGCTGCTGCGCAAGCTGCAGCGCGAGATGGGCATGTCGATGATCTTCGTAACCCACGATCTCGGTGTCGCCGCCCAGATCGCCGACAAGGTCGCCGTCATGTATGCCGGCCGCATCGTCGAATACGGCAATGCTCGCGACGTGCTGATGCACCCTGAGCATCCCTACACGCGTGCCATGCTCTCCTCGACGGTGAAGGACCAGCAGAAGGGCGCGCCGCTCGAAGCCATCGCCGGCACGCCGCCGGACCTGCGCGCCCTGCCAGACGGCTGCAGCTTCGCCCCCCGGTGCAAATACGCCGGCCCAGACTGCTTCAAGGAAATGCCCGGCGAAATCACCGACGGCCGCGGCCACATGGCGCGCTGCGCCAAGGTGAGCGTCGTCCGCGGCCTCCTCGCCTTCGATCCCGGTATCCCCGCCCCCGTTCCAGCCTGAGAACCAAATGGCCGAACATCATCTCCTCCCTAGCGTCGAAACCGTCCACTGGGGCTATTTCGACGCCAAGCAGAAGCCCGCGCTCGTCGTGAAAAGCGGCGACACCGTTACCATCGACACCGTCACCGGCACCCCCGACGTGGTGCCGGACCGCGCCCTGTTCCACGTCCCGCCGGCGCTCGACGACATCTTCGCGAGCCTCAAGCCCGAGGGCCCGCACATCCTTACCGGCCCGGTCTATGTGGAAGGCGCCAGGCCCGGCAACGTGCTCGAGGTCCGCATCAAGGACATCTCGGTGATCCAGGATTGGGGCTTCAACATCATCGTCCCCAAGCTCGGCACGCTGCCGCACGACTACGACGAGTTCGTGCACAACAACATCCCCATCGACCTCGGTCGCAACGTCGGCATCATGCCCTGGGGCCTCGAGCTGCCGCTGAAGCCGTTCTTCGGCGTCATGGGCCTCGCGCCGCCCAGGGGCTGGGGCCGCATCAGCTCCGTTGCTCCGCAATCGATGTGCGGCAACCTCGACAACAAGGAACTCACCGCCGGCTCCACCCTCTACATCCCCGTCTTCACCGAGGGCGGCCTGTTCTCCTGCGGCGACGGCCACGGCTGCCAGGGCGACGGCGAGGTCAACGTCACCGCCATCGAGACGGCGCTGCGCGGCACGTTCGAGTTCATCGTCCGCGACGACCTCAACTTCACCTGGCCGCGCGCCGAAACGCCTACCCATCACATCACCATGGGCATGGACCCCGACCTCGACCAGTGCGCCATCACGGCGCTGCGCGAGATGATCCGCCTGCTCGGTGAGAAATCCGGCCTCTCCCACGCCGACGCCTACATGCTTTGCAGCCTCGCGGGCGACCTCCACGTCACCCAGACGGTCAACGGCAACAAGGGCGTCCACATGATGATGGACAAGAGAAACTTCGCCCAATGACCAAGCTCCGCATCGCCCACCTCGCCGGCCCGACCGCCACGATCCAGAACACCCCGCCGCTCGTCACCTCCAACAAGGCCCGCACCAAGGCCGGCCTGCCGCCCCTCCCCGGCGAGTTCGATCCGCTGCGTGCCCAGCGCCTCGCCGTGCCGGCGAAGGTCTATGTCGAGCAGTTCTCCGCCCACCCGCTCGAGGCCGACACCGCCGAGCTCTACGCTCCGCCCGACGGCTACATCGCCCCCGACGGCAGCTTCTCGAAGACGAAGACCGCCGAGGCCGACAAGCCGGTCTACGAGATCGAGCTCATGCCCGAGGACGGCCTCTATCCCCTGCCATACATGGCGCTCCAGGCCGACGGCCAGCCCTGGGAGGAGGAAGCGACCTATCCCGGCAGCCCCGCCGCCCGGCAGGGCTTCTTCCCCGATGGCTCGCGCAGCTTCGAGGAGATCGACCGCCTTTCGATCGACGCCTTCGGCAAGGTCAACCAGATCGGCGGCCGCGCCGAGGTCGATTTCTACCGCGTCGCCCCGCCCGGCGGCTTCACCAAGGGCCTCGCCAACGCCAGCCGCGCGGACACCGGCGACGGCGACACGCCCCTCGAGCGCATGGGCCACGATTTCTTCGCCTACAAGCCGTGGCACCTCGCCAAGTCCCCGCCGCGCCCGGTGCTCGCCAAGATCACCAACGACGTGCAGGCGGTCATGTCGTCGGGCAAGTACGACGGCGCCATCTGGACGCAGGGCTCGCCGCAGGTCGAGGAAAGTGCCTACTGGTTCAACCTGCTGATCGACACCGACAAGCCCATCGCCTGCAACGCCGCGCAACGTCCCCAAGGCCAGATCAGCAATGACGGCCCGGCCAACATCGTCGACAGCGTCACCTATATCGAGAGCGGCATCTGGAAGGACGGCAAGGGCGGCAACCGCGCCGGCACTGTCGTCATCCAGGAGCAGCAGTTCTTCGCCGCCCGCGAAGTCGCCAAGGTCGATGCCCGCCCCGGCGGCTACGTCGCCACCGGCGGCCATGGCGGCATCCTCGGCCAGGTCACGCACATGGGCATGCCGTACATCATGTACGTGCCGGCCTACAAACACACCTCGCAGTCCGAGGTAAACATCACCAGGCTGCCGAACTCGGTCACCGGAACGAAGCTCGAGGACGGCAAGGCCGTGACCTGGACCGTCCCGATCAAGAACGGCACCGGCAAGCTCCTCGCCGACGCCATCCCGTCGGTCTCGATCCTCAAGGAAGGCGGCTACTTCGCCGACGATTTCGGCGACGATCCGGAAACCGAGGCCGACCTCGATTTCATGATCCGCCACAAGCTCAACGGCAAGCGGCTGGGCGGCTTCGTGGTCGAGGGCCTCGTGCCCTACGGTAACATCACCTCCGAGGTGCGCGGCCACATGCTGCGCCGCGCCAGCTTCATGGGCCTGCCCGTGGTGCGGGTCGGCCGTGGCTATCCCGAGGGCTTCGCCGATCCCGATGCCTACGCCATCGCCGGCAGCAACCTCACCGCCACCAAGGCCCGGCTGCTGCTCATGGCCTGCCTGATGAAGTTCGGCGCCCTGCCCGTCGCCGCCGAGCCGGCCAATCCCACGACGGCGGAGTTCGATGCCCTGAAGGCTGCCCTGGCGAAGTACCAGGCCGTCTTCCACACGCATTGAGGGAGGCGGGATTGCTGCGGCTCCATGGCATCATCGGCACGGCGGACGACGCCCTCCATGCCGGCCTCATCCACGATCTCGAGCATCGCGACGGCATCGAGCTACTGTTCGTGCCGCCGTCGGATGCGGGCAGGAAGCGCTTCCGCCTCACCACCGACCGTGGCACCGATTGCGCGGTGTCCCTCGATCGCGACGAAGACCTCGTCGACGGCGCCGTCCTCTTCCTCGATCCCACCCGCGCCATCATCGCCCGCTTCGGCGAGCAGGAAATCTGGCGCCTCCACCCCGCCGACCAGGCCGCCGCCCTGAAACTCGGCTGGAACGCCGGCAACCTCCACTGGCGCGTCCGCTTCGAAGGCGATGTGCTGCACGTCGTGCTGGACGCCCCGCTGCACACCTACCGCGCCCGCATCCTCCCGCTGCTGGAGTCGGGCGAGGTCCTCGAACTGGATGAGGTGATGCGATGACGTCGCCGGGGGTCCTCCCCCGTGCCAACGGGGGAGGGGGACTAGCGGAGCTGGTGGAGGGCGCGGTACCAGCGCAACGCCAGCACGGGCACCAGTCCGAGGACGCGGGCGGAACGATGACCTTCACCCCCGCCACCGCCCTGGCCCTCCTCCAATACGGCGACTCCGCCTACCCCGCCGGCGGCTTCGCCTTCTCCTGGGG
>JAEYTN010000410.1 GCA_023433985.1 Pseudomonadota bacterium
CCTTCCAAGCTGAATACGAGGGTTCGATTCCCTTCACCCGCTCCAATCCTCCACAAGCCCCGATGCAGCGAGGAACTCCCCATGACGGCTATCCCCACGACCTCGTTGCCGGACGGTTCTGCTATGCCCGTGTTCGGCATGGGCACCTGGCACATGGGCGAGAGCAGCTCCCGCTTCGACGCTGAGGTGGCCGCGCTGCGCCGCGGGCTGGAACTCGGCGTCAGCCTCATCGACACGGCCGAGATGTACGGCAGCGGCGGTGCCGAGCGGGTGGTCGCCGAGGCCATCGCGGGGCGGCGCGATGCCGCCTACATCGTCTCCAAGGTGCTGCCGTCGAACGCTTTGCATCAGCGTACCGTTCGTGCCTGCGAGGAGAGCCTCAAGCGACTCGGTACCGACCGGCTCGATCTCTATCTCCTTCACTGGCGCGGGGGCACGCCGCTCGAGGAAACGCTACGCGCGTTCGAAGACCTGCAGGCTGCCGGCAAGATCGTCCGCTGGGGCGTCTCCAACTTCGATGTCGATGACCTGGAGGAGCTCGAGGCGATCAGCCCGGCCTGCGCCACCAACCAGGTGCTGTACAACCTCACGCGTCGCGGCATCGAGCACGACCTGCTGCCTTATCAGCAGGCCCGATCCATGCCGGTGATGGCCTATTCGCCCATCGAGCAGGGTGAACTCGCCGGCCACGATGTGCTGGAGAAGATCGCTTCGAGCCATGGCGCAACCTCTGCGCAGGTGGCGCTGGCCTGGGTGCTGGACCGCCCCGGCGTCATTGCCATCCCCAAGACGGGCAACCCCGATCGGATGGCCGAGAACGTCGCCGCGCTCGATCTGCGGCTCACCGATGCCGACCGGCAGGCGCTGGACAGGGCCTTCCCGCCACCCAGGCGCAAGCAGCCGCTGGAGATGATCTAGCTGGCGCCCGCAGGCGACCGCGAGGCCGCCGCCTCGGCGACGATCCAGTCGCGAAAGTGCCGGATCTTGGGCACGTTGCGCCGGGCTTCGGGATAGGCGAGCCAGTAGCCGCTTTCCTCGTCGATGAGCCGGTTGAAGGGCATGACGAGCCGCCCGTCCTGCAACTCGCGCTCGAAATATTCTGGGGTCAGCAGCGCGACGCCCCTGCCGGCCATCGCCGCCTCGCCGTCCAGCGCCTGCATGTTCAGCGATGGGCCGGTCTGCTTTTCGAGCTCTTCGAGTGGCAGGTCGTGCGCCTTGAACCAGATGATCCACCACTCGTCCTTGGGGTCGATCAGCGGCACCTTCAGCACATCGCTCGGCTTGTTGATGCCGCCCACTTCCGCCGCCAGTCGCGGCGAGATCATCGGGGTGAAGCGCACATCGAGCAGCTTGTGGGCCACAAGCCCGGCCCACTGGCCGCGACCAGAGCGCACCACCACGTCAACTTCCTCGCGGGCGAAATCGACGAGCCGCGTCGTCGTCTCCAGTCGAACCGCTATGTTGGGGTGAGCGAGGTTGAACGCGCCGAGGCGCGGCGCCAGCCAGTTGGCGGCGAAGGTGTGCATGGTGCTGATGGTCAGCGTGCCCTCGGCCTGCTCGGCAAGGTCCGTGAACGCCTCGCGCAGGATGTCGAACGCATCGCGCAGCCGGGGCGCCAGCTGCTGCCCGGCCTCCGTCAATACCACCTCGCGCGGACGGCGGAGGAAGAGCGGCCCACCTACCCGCTCCTCGAGCAGCTTGATTTGATAGCTGACGGCCGCCTGCGTCATCCCCAGTTCGGTCGCAGCGCGAGTGAAGCTCAGGTGCCGTGCGGCGGCCTCGAACACGCGGATTGCCGAGAGGGGTGGAAGGTGGTCGCTCATGCATAAGTCCTCCTTATGCATGATAGCCGAGCTTTAGTTGGTCGTGGAAGCACGAAGAGCGCACATTCCAGCCACCAGAACACGAGGTGACCCGAATGCTCTATCGTGAACCGAAGGCCGAAGTGTCTCTCGATAAGGCGCTGCTGCGCTTCTTCTTCCTGTTCGACAGCCGGCTGCGGCGCCAGCGTCGGGTCGAACAGGACCTCGTATCCCTCAGTCCCTATCTGCAGCGGGATATCGGCTTTCCCACCGAGAAGTAGGCCTGATCCTCCGTCGCGAGCAGGGAGGAACGAAAGGGGCGCCGGAAGCGCCCCTTTTTGCGTCAGCAGTCGAGCAGGTGGCCCGAGCCGGCCGGCGCGCGGGTGCAGGTCCCCCACAGCGGCAGCGTCACGCCCGTCGCGGCATCGTCGGCCGCTTCGACGGTAGCGGCAGTAGCCATCGCCACGGCGACAGGTACCGCGCGAGCCCGCTCGGCGCCGAGCTCCCAGCATTCCTTCTTGAACATCGGGAAGACGAGGCAGTTGGCTTCCGCATCGCTGAGCGGGGCCGCCTGGCTCGGCAGCACGGGCATGGCGAAGCTGGCGACGCAGAGCGCCGCTACGGCTACGAGTTTCTTCATAATGCATTCCCTCAAATGGCAGGCGCCCTTCTGGCGCCGGTGGGGAACCTAGCGCCACGCAAACCGGCAGAAAAGCTGCTTCGCGAGGTGCGCATCACTCAATTTGCGGCGACCGCGGGCAAGCGCCCCTTGCATCGGGGCGGGATTGTCAGTAGACGAAGCGCCGCAGGTTTAGGGGTATAGCTCAGTTGGTAGAGCATCGGTCTCCAAAACCGAGGGTCGCGGGTTCAAGTCCTGCTGCCCCTGCCACCTGCAAATCCTCAACATCGCCATCATTCGACGGCCCGCTGCGCGTTGCGGGCCCGCCGCTTCAGGCAGCCGGTTGTGGCGGCCGATTCCAGTTGCCGGTGATCAGCTCCACCGCCTCGGCCGCTACTGCGTCCCAGTCGAGGGTGCGGGCGAACGCCTGGCCTCGGCGCGCGATTTCGGCGGCTTCGCGATCGTTCGAGCGCACCCACTCGATCCGTTCCAATAGATCGGAGAGGTCGGAGCGGACCGGGACGTAGTGCTCCCACGGCTCCAACCGGTCATAGTACCACTGGCGGAAGCCATAGCGGCCAGCCACCTTCAGCACGCAGCAGCCCAGGTGCAGCCGCACCAGCAGATTCGACCAGGTGTTGGTCTGCCCGTCTACGTCGAGCGCGAACTTGCGCCCGATCCAGCTCTCTTCGGCGATGTAGTCGTCGCCAATGCCATGCTTGACCATGTAGGGCAGGGTCAGGTCCTCGACTGAAACCGTCGAGAATTTCACGTCCGTGCCCGGAACGCCGCGCAACGCGAGGCAAAGCAGCACCCGTTCGCTGGCCATGTCGGGATGCAGTGCGCCGATCACGGGATCGCTGGTGCCGGCGCCGGTGGTCGCGCCACGCCATACCAGCTCGTCGCTACGCTCGTGCCAGGGCACGTCAACCGTCTCGCTGAGCTGGCGGAAGCGGATGAAGCCGCGGTTGCCGAAATAGTACGGGTCAGGCAGCGGCACGATGTCGGGCATGTTGGTGG
>JAEYTN010000441.1 GCA_023433985.1 Pseudomonadota bacterium
CTTTCCAACTCAGCCGTCGCTCGCCGCTTATTGCGGAGCGGGCGTCGTGCCTTCGGCCGGAGTCGCCGGGGTCTGGCCGTCGAGCTGCTTGCGGAGCTCCTCGGCGCGGTCCTGCAGCTGCTGCTCAAGCGCCGACGGGCCGGTGGACTGGCTGTTGAACTCTTCGAAGGTCATCGCCGCCTCGCCGTCGTAGACGGAGGTGAAGCCGGCCAGGGTGATGTCGATCACCAGGTCCTTGTTCTGCCGGTTCTTGGCGGTCAGCTTCAGCGTACCGCCCTTCTTGAGGCTGTTCACGTAGGCCTCGTTGATCACCAGCTGGGTGGCGCAGGAGGTCGGGTCGCACAGCATGAACGGCACGCGGATCGGCTTGCCGCCGTCGATCTGCCAGGTCAGGCCGAAAGGCAGCAGCACCCCGAGCGGCACCGCGGCGACGGCGAGCAGGCGGCTCTCCTGGCCGGGGTCGTCGCGCAGCAGGAACGAGCCGAGGAACTGGCCGTTGGCGACCACCACTTGGCGCATGATGCAGGCCTTCTTGCCGTCGGGCAGCGGATCGCAGACCTTGAGCCAGTTCTGGGCCGGGTTGGCATTGACATTCGCGTTGGCAGGGGCTGCCGGAGCAGCGGGCGTAGCGCCACCCTCAGCAGGGGCTGCCGGAGTGGCGTTGTCCTGCGCGAGCGCCGAGACGTTCGGCAACATCAGCGCGGCGACCGCTAGGCCGGCAACAACGAGCTTCTTGAGGGTCATCGAATATCCTTGTGGTTTCTACCAAGTGGTGGCTCCCCCGCCACCCGAAATTCCGCGCTCTTGAAGGCACGAATTCGGGCAATAACATGACCGGCAGAGGTTCCGGAAGAGTTATCCGGCAAGTGTTGCCACCGCGCCGGCCTCCCCGGCGATCCGGGCCATTCGCGAGAGAATCGCTGCCGTGCCCTTCAGCCTCGCATCCGCACTTGGCCAATCTCGGGCGAACACGAGTTTCTGATCGGGCTTGATCCGCGCCTGCATGCCCGGGTCGGACACCATCCGGACGAGGCCGGCGGGGTTGGGGAACTCGTTGTGCCGCAAGGTGATGACGGCGCCCTTGGGCCCGGCATCCACCTTCTCGACATTGGCCTGCCGGCAGAGCGCCTTCACGAGGATGGTCTTGAGCAGCGCCTCGACCTCCTCCGGCAGCGGGCCGAAGCGGTCGATCAGCTCGGCGCCGGCGGCGTCGATCTCGCGGGCGTCGGTCAGGTCGCCGAGGCGCCGATAGAGCTGCATGCGCACCTGCAGATCCGGCACGTAGTGCTCCGGGATGGACACCGGCATACCCAGCGAGATCGTGGGGCTCCACTCCCCCTTCTCCTCGTACTCGGTGTCGCCGTCGCGCAGCGCCGCAACCGCCTCCTCGAGCATCGCCTGGTAGAGCTCGAAGCCGACCTCGCGAATATGGCCCGACTGCTCCTCACCGAGCAGGTTGCCGGCGCCACGGATGTCGAGGTCGTGGCTCGCCAGCTGGAAACCGGCGCCCAGCGTCTCGAGCGATTGGAGCACCGTGAGCCTGCGCTCCGCCGTATTGTTCAGCTTGCGATCGGGCGGGATGGTGAACAGCGCGTAGGCGCGCTGCTTCGAGCGCCCGATCCGGCCGCGGATCTGGTACAGCTGCGCGAGGCCGAAATTCTCGGCGCGGTGCACCACCAGCGTGTTGGCGTTGGGAATGTCGAGGCCGGACTCGACGATGGTGGTCGAAAGCAGCACGTCGAACTTGCCATCGTAGAAATTGTTCATGATGTCGTCGAGCTCGCCCGGCGGCATCTGGCCGTTGGCGACCACGAACGACACCTCCGGCACCTGCTGGCGCAGGAACTCGGCAATATCCGGCTGGTCCTTGATCTTGGGCACGACGTAGAACGCCTGCCCGCCGCGATATTTCTCGCGCAGCAGCGCCTCGCGCACGCTCAGCGGATCGAACGGCGAGATAAAGGTGCGCACCGCCAGCCGGTCGACCGGCGGCGTCGCCAGCAGGCTCAGGTCGCGCACGCCGGTCAGCGCCAGCTGCAGCGTGCGCGGGATCGGCGTCGCGGTCAGCGTCAGCACGTGGACATTGCCCTTGAGCTCCTTGAGCCGCTCCTTGTGGCCGACACCGAAATGCTGTTCCTCGTCGACGATCAAGAGGCCCAGGTCCTTGAAGCCGACCGACTTCGAGAGCAGCGCATGGGTGCCGATGACGATATCGACCTTGCCTTCCTTCAGCTCTTCCTTGGTGTTCTTGAGCTGCTGGGCCGAGACCAGCCGCGATGCCTGCGCCACCCGCAGCGGCAAGCCGGAGAAGCGGTCGCGGAAATTGCGGTAGTGCTGGCGGGAGAGCAGCGTCGTAGGCACGACGACCGCCACCTGCCGGCCCGACATGGCGACGGCGAAGGCGGCGCGCAGCGCAACCTCGGTCTTGCCGAAGCCGACGTCGCCACAGACGAGACGATCCATCACCCGGCCGGAGCTGAGGTCCTCGAACACCGCACTGATCGCGGCAAGCTGGTCCTCGGTCTCCTCGTAGGGGAAGCGCGCGGCGAACTCCTCGTAGAGGCCCGGCTGGATGTCGGTGGGCGGCACGGTGGAGAGCTGGCGCTGCGCCGCGATCTTGATGAGCTGGTCGGCCATCTCGCGGATGCGCTTCTTGAGCCGGCTCTTCTTGGCCTGCCAGGCGACCCCGCCGAGCTTATCGAGCTCCCCGCCCTCCGAGCCGTAGCGGGTCAGCAGCTCGATGTTCTCCACCGGAAGGTAGAGCTTGGTGTTCTGCGCGTACTCGATCTCTCCGCAATCGTGCGGCGCCCCCGCAACGTCGATCGTCTTGAGGCCGAGGAACCGGCCGATGCCATGATCGACGTGGACGACAAGGTCGCCCGCCGCGAGGCTCGCCGCTTCCGTCAGGGCGTCGGAGGCCTTCTTGCGCTTCTTGGGCCGCAACAAGCGCTCGCCCAGGATGTCCTGCTCGGCCAGCACCAGCATGTCGTCGGTCTGGAATCCGGTCTCGAGCCCGATGACGACAAGCGCCGTCGTTTCCGCCGACGTGGTCTCCGCATCCCGCCAGTTCTCGGCCAGCCGCGGATGCTCGAGGCCATGGTCCTTCAGCACCTGCACCATGCGGTCGCGGGAGCCTTCCGACCAGCAGGCGATCACCGTGCGGCGCTTCTTCTTCTGCTCCGCCTTCAGGACCTTCACCACCGCCTCGAACAGGTTCACGTCCTGCTGCTGGCGCTCGGCGGCGAAGCTCGGGGCCACGCGGCCGCCGGCATCGTCGCCCCGCTTGGTCTCGGGGCTGAGGAAAGGCGACAGCTGCACCACGGCGCCCCTGGGCGGCAGCGCATAGAGCGGCTGCTCCATCTCGTAGAGCTGCTCGGGCGGCACCGGCTTGTAGGGCGCGGCGCCGGTCGTGTTCTTCTCGTGCCGGGCCTCCTCGCGCGCCTCGTAGTAGTCGGCGATCTGGGTCTGGCGGTCGGAATAGGCGTCCTTCGCCTGCTCGTCGAACACGAACGGCGCATCGCCGGAATAGGCGGTGAGATGATCGAGGTGGTCGTAGAAGAACGAAAGCCAGTGCTCGACGCCCGGGTAGCGCTGGCCGGCGCTGACGGCGGCGTAGAGCGGATCGTCGACGGTATTGCCGCCGAACGTCGCGGTGTAGCGCTGGCGGAAGCGCTTGATCCCGTCCTCGGTCAGCAGCACCTCGCTCATCGGCGCAAGGGCGATGCGCTTCAGGTTGCCGGTCGTGCGCTGGGTATCGGCGTCGAAGGTGCGGATCGTTTCGAGCTGCCGGCCGAAGAAGTCGAACCGCAGCGGCGATTCCGCGCCGGCCGGGAACAGGTCGACGAGCCCGCCGCGCACCGCGTATTCGCCCTGCTCGCGCACGGTGGGCACGCGCAGGTAGCCGTTGCCCGAGGCCCAGGCGATCAGCTTTTCGCTATCCACCACCTGCCCCGCCGCAGCGGCGAAGCTCATGCCGCGCACCACCTCGAGCGGCGGCAGCTTCTGGATCAGCGCATTGACCGTGGTCAGCACGATCGCCCCCTTCACCGCCCCCGACGCGATGGTGGAGAGCGTCGTCATGCGAGCCGCGATCGTGACGCCATTGGGGGAGACGCGATCGTAGGGCAAGCAGTCCCAGGCGGGCAGTTGCAGCACAGGGTGGCCGGGCAGCAGTTGCTCGAGGATTTCCAGCATGCGCTGCATGCGGCGGCCGTCGCGGGCCACGAACACGGCTGCGACCGGATCGTCCCCGTGTGCCTTGAGGCGCTCCTCGACCAGGCGCGCAAGCACGACCGGCTGCATGCCGTCGGGAACGTTGGAGATGGTACGATCGGGCTTGCTGTCGGTCATTTCGCTGTCTTGAAGGCCAGGAGGTCGGCGAGGAGCGGATGATCGACGGAGGCGGGGACGGGCTGGTTGCCCATCAGCCAGTCGAAGAGGTCGGTATCGACTTCTTCGAGCAGCGCCTCGAACCGATCCAGTTCCGCCGGAGACATGGCGTCGAGCCGGGCGTCGGCATAGGGCCCGAGCATCAGGTCCATCTCGCGGGTGCCGCGGTGCCAGGCGCGGTAGCGCAACCGGCGCAGCCGCATAGACAATTCTTCACCGGCTGCTTTTTGGGGGGCCATGATCGGGGTGGTCTCGGGAGATAAGTCGCCTCTGATACGCGCTTATCCCCCCGCTGTCACGCGCTCGCGGAATCCAATAGGTTCCCGCCCATGGCCCGGCCCCCTGCCCTCGATCCGCTGTTCCGCTCGCTCCACTCCATCAAGGGTGTGGGCCCGCAGCTTTCGGCCCTGCTGACGCGCTTCTTCGGTGCGCCCGAAGGGCAGGAAGCCGTTGCGCTCGACCTCTTGATGCACATGCCGACCGGCATCGTGGACCGGCGGCGGATGGACGGGATCGCCGGGACCTTTCATGGGCATGTTGCGACGCTGAAGCTGCATATCGACCGGCACCTGGCGCCGCCGCGCGGCCGGCCGAACGTGCCGCATCGCGTGTTCGCGCATGACGAGACGGGCGAGATCCAGCTCGTCTATTTCCGGGCGCAGGGCGGCTGGGTGGAGAAGCTGCTGCCGGTCGGCGAGGTCCGCTATGTCTCGGGCACGATCGGCCTGTTCAACGGCGAAAAGCAGATCACCCATCCGGACTATGTGGTCGAGGCCGACAAGTTCGATGAAATGCCACTGGTCGAGCCGGTCTACCCTCTCACGCAGGGGCTGAGCTCCCGCGCCCTGATCAAACTGACCCGGCAGGTGCTCGGCTGGCTGCCGGAGGTGCCGGAATGGGCCGCGCCGGAGACGCTGGGCCACTTCAAGTGGCCAAGCTTCTTCAAGGCGATGCACCTTGCGCACGAACCGGAAACACCGGACGACGCACAGCTCTGGTCGCCGGCGCGCATGCGGCTCGCCTACGACGAGTACCTGGCCGGACAACTCGCGCTATTGATCGTGCGCTCGCAGCTGGTAGCGCCGCGCGGGATCGCGCGCACCTTCACCGGGGAGGTCACGGCAGCCGTTACCGCCGCCCTGCCCTACACCCTAACCGAGGGCCAGCGGCTGGCCGTCGAGGACATCCGCCGCGACCTCGCCGCGCCCGAACGCATGTCGCGGCTCGTCCAGGGCGACGTGGGGGCCGGCAAGACGGTGGTGGCGCTCATGGCCATGGCAGCCGTGGCCGAAAGCGGCGGGCAATCCGCCATGATGGCGCCGACCGAACTGCTCGCGACGCAGCACTACCGCTCGCTCGCCCCGATCTGCGTCAAGGCCGGCCTCGGCATCGAGCTGCTCACCGGCAAGATGCCGGCCGGCGACCGCCGCGCAGCGCTCGAACGCCTGAAGACGGGGGAGAGCGTGATCGCCGTCGGCACCCATGCGCTGTTCCAGAGCGGCGTGGAGTTCAGGAATCTGGCGCTCACGGTCGTCGACGAACAGCACCGCTTCGGCGTCCACCAGCGCCTGGCGCTCTCCGAGAAGGGTGCCCACGCCGACCTGCTGGTGATGACCGCGACGCCCATCCCGCGGACGCTGGTGCTCACGCATTTCGGCGACATGGCCGTGTCGATCCTGCGCGAGAAGCCCCGCGGCCGGCAGCCGATCGACACGGCCGTGCTGTCGATCAGCGAGTACGATCGAGTGATCCAGCGGCTGCAGGCCCGCATCGCCGAAGGGGCTCAGGCCTTCTGGGTCTGCCCGCTGGTCGAGGAAAGCGAGAACCTCGAGGTGGTCGCTGCCGAGGACCGCTTCGCCGAGCTGCGGAAGGTCTTCGGCGATCAGGTCGTGCTCATCCACGGCAAGATGTCCGCCGCCGCCAAGGCCGAGGCCATGGAGCGCTTCAGCCGCAACGACGCGAAGATCCTCGTTGCCACCACCGTGATCGAAGTCGGCGTGGACGTCCCCAACGCCACCATCATGATCATCGAGCACGCCGAGCGCTTCGGCCTCGCCCAGCTCCACCAGCTACGTGGCCGCGTCGGCCGTGGGTCCCAACGGTCGGCCTGCCTGCTCCTCTACAAGGAACCGCTGTCGGAGACGGCCAAGGCCCGGCTCGAGACGATCAAGAAGACCGAGGATGGCTTCGAGATCGCCGAGAAGGACCTCGAGCTCCGCGGCCAGGGCGACCTGCTCGGCACGCGCCAGTCCGGCATGCCCGGCTACCACCTCGCCGTGCCCGACGTGCACCGGCACCTGCTCGAATGGGCCCACGCCGATGCCAAGGCGGCGCTGAGCCGCAACCCCGGCCTCACCGGCGCCGAGGGCGAAGCGCTCCGCACCCTGCTCTACCTGTTCCGCAAGGACCTTGCCCTGCCCCTGATCCGGGCCGGCTGATTTATCCCCACGGCCTCCCCCGATGCTAAGCTCTGGGTACGAGGCGAGCGCGGGGAAAAAACATCGTCAGTGAACGTTCATTTGTGTGGCGACCCGCACGTTTCCGGGCGTTTCCACCGCTCGGGAAGCGTTCAGAATTCGTTCAGAAACCGTTCATTCGACAGTCACGCTCTTGGCCAGGTTGCGCGGCTGATCCACGTCGGTGCCCATGAAAGTCGCCGTGTGGTAGGCGAGCAACTGCACCGGGATCGTCGCCAGGATCGGCGCCACGAACGGCGACACCTTGGGCAGCACGATGGTCTCGGCCACCCCCTCGCCCACCGTAGCGACCCCCTCCTCATCCGTGATCAGGATGATCTTCCCGCCGCGAGCCGCCACCTCCTGCATGTTGGAGAGCGTCTTCTCCATCAGGTCGTCCGAGGGCGCCACGACGATCACCGGCATCAGCTCGTCGACCAGCGCAATGGGCCCGTGCTTCAGCTCACCCGCCGCATAACCTTCGGCGTGTATGTAGCTGATTTCCTTCAGCTTCAGTGCCCCTTCCATGGCAATCGGGAACATCTGCCCCCGCCCCAGGTAGAGCACGTCCTTCGCCTTGCTCAACCCCTTGGAAATCCGCTCGATTTCGGCCTCAGTGCCGCTCAGCGCCGTCGAAATGGCGCTCGGCAGCTCGGTCAGGGCGCGAACCAGCTCCGCCTCCTCCCCCTCGGCCATCGTCCCCCGCGCCACCGCGGCGGCCACCGCCAGCGAGGCCAGCGCCGTCAGCTGGGCCGTGAAGGCCTTGGTCGAAGCCACCCCGATCTCCGGCCCGCACAGGGTCGGGAACACCACCTGGCTCTCCCGGGCGATGGTCGACTCGGGCGAGTTCAGCAGGGCGGTGATATACTGGCCCTCCCGGGCACAGTAGCGCAGCGCCGCCAGGGTATCGGCGGTCTCGCCCGACTGCGAGATGAACAGGCTCGCCCCACCCGGCGCCAGCGGGGGCTCGCGGTAGCGGAACTCGCTGGCCACGTCCACGTCCACCGGCAGCCGCGCGTAGCGCTCGAACCAGTACTTGGCCACCAGCCCGGCGTAGTACGCCGTGCCGCAGGCCGAAATCGTGAGGCGGCTCAAGTCATTGAAGTCGAAGGGCAGCTTCTCGCGCAGCGCCACCGCCTCGGCCCCCATGTCAACGTAGTGGCTGAGCGTATGCGACACCGTCTCGGGCTGCTCGTAGATCTCCTTGGCCATGAAGTGCCGGTGGTTGCCCTTGTCCACCAGCAGCGCCGAGGCGTTGGAGACCAGCGTCTCCCGCTGCACGATGGCGTCGGAACCGTCGCGGATGACGACGCCATCCTTGGTCATCACCGCCCAGTCGCCATCCAGCAAGTAGCTGAGGCGGCTGGTGAAAGGCGCCAGCGCCATGGCGTCGGAGCCGAGATACATCTCGGTCGCCCCATAGCCGATGGCGAGCGGCGCCCCGCGCCGGGCGGCGATCAGCAACGCATCCTGCCCCTTGAACATGAAGGCCAGCGCGAAGGCCCCGCGCAGCTGCTTCAGCGTCCGCGCGACCGCCAGCTCCGGGTCGAGCCCACGGTCCAGCTCGCGGGTCACCCACAGCGCCACGGACTCGGTGTCGGTCTGCGTCCTGGGCAGGTAGCCGTCCTTGCCAAGGTCCTCCAGCAGCTCACGAAAATTCTCGATGATGCCGTTATGAACCACCGCCACCTTGTCGGTGGCATGCGGGTGGGCATTGCCCTCCGTCGGCGCGCCATGCGTGGCCCAGCGGGTGTGCCCGATGCCGATATTGCCGGAGAGCGGCTCGAAGCTGAGCTTTTGCTGGAGGTTGCCGAGCTTGCCCTCTGCCCGGCGCCGGCTGATCTGCCCCGCCTCGAGCGTGGCGACGCCGGCACTGTCGTAGCCTCGATACTCGAGGCGCTTCAGCGCATCCACAAGGCGGGGTGCGACGGGTTCAGTTCCAATGATTCCGACGATACCGCACATGGAAAGTGTCCCTTCCTACTTTCCGGATTTCGCTCGCTTGATGGCCTCGGCCCGTGCCCGCAGCTTCGGCGCGTAGCCGGCCTTGTTCTCCTGCCGCCCACGGGCAATGGCCATCGCCTCGGGCTCGACATCCTTGTTGATGGTGCTCCCCGACGCCGTATAGGCCCGGTCCCCCACCTTCACCGGAGCCACCAGCGAAGTGTGCGAGCCAATGAACACATCCTCGCCGATGACGGTCCTGGACTTGTTCACCCCGTCGTAGTTCGAGGTGATGGTACCGGCGCCGATATTGGTCCGGGCCCCCACCTCGGCATCGCCGAGATAGCTCAAATGACCGGCCTTAACCCCTTCACCCAGCTTGGACTTCTTCACCTCGACGAAATTGCCCAGGTGTACGTTCCGCCCCAGCTCCGCGCCGCCGCGGATCCGGGCGAACGGCCCGATGGTAGCGCCCTCCCCGATCACGACATCCTCGATATCGCAAAAGGCGCGTATCTCGACCCCGTCGCCGATCTTCACCCCGGGGCCGAAGACGACGTTCGGGTAGATGGTCACGTCGCGCCCGATCTCGGTGTCGTAGCTGAAGTAGACCGTGGACGGGTCCTTGAGGGTGACGCCCGCGCGCATGAAGTCGTCGCGCCGCAGCTCCTGGAACTGCGCCTCGGCCTGCGCAAGCTTCCGCCTGTCGTCCACACCGATGACTTCGTTGGCATCGGCCTCGACAAACTCCACGCGACGCCCATCGGCGTTTGCGAGCTCCACCGCATCGGTGAGATAGAACTCGCCCTTGGCATTGGCATTACCGATCCGGCCGATGACCGAGCGCAGCGTATCCGCCCGGAAGCCCATGATGCCGGAGTTGCACAGTCCGATGGCGCGCTCCGCCTCGGTGGCGTCCTTGTGCTCGCGGATGGCCAACAACCGGCCGTTTTCAGTAACGAGGCGGCCGTAGCCGGTAGTATCCAGCGGCCGGAACCCCACCACCACGATGTCCGCACCGGCATCGAGCCGCTCGGCGATTCCGGCGAGGGTCCCCTTCGAAACCAGCGGAGTGTCGGCATAGAGCACCAGCACGTGGCCTGCCGCATCCTTGTACACCGCCTCCGCCTGCCGCACGGCATGGCCGGTGCCCTTACGTTCGGCCTGGGTAGCGAAATGCGCGCCGGGCGCCAGCGCGGCGACCATCTGCTGCACCGCCTCATGGCCCGGGCCGATAACCACCGCCAGCGAGGAACTGCCGGCCGCCATCGCGGTGCGCACCGCATGACCCACCATTGGCAGGCCACCGACCGGATGCAGCACCTTCGGCAGCGCCGACCGCATGCGCGTGCCCTCGCCCGCAGCCAGGATGATCGACAGCAGTTCCGTCATCGGTTCTTGTTCGCCCCGTTGGGGTTGGCGGTTTCCCCTGCGTTTATGGCACCAAGATGTTGGGAATCCGATAACGCGGTTAGCCAATGGTAAACTACGCTGAAGCGCCCCGATTCGTGGGCCAGAGGAGACCCGCGACGTGAAGGCTGCCGACCTGTTCCGCCCCGGCGATGTCACCAGATGGGGCATAACCGCTCTCGCCATCTGGGGCGTGGCGGTGCTGGGTGCGAATCTGTCGGGCCTCGTCCCGCCGAGCGTCTTTGCGGCGCTGCATGCCTCCCGGCTCGACGGCTCTACGCTCAACCAGGTGCGGGCGCAGGTGACCGCCCTGCAAACCGAGACAGCGCGGCTCAAGGGCGAGAACAGCCAGCTGGTGGCCCGTTTCAACCTCAACGAGGATTCGACCACCGCAATCACCAAGCGGGTCGGCGCGCTCGAGGTGAGCCTACCCAAGCTCGTCGAGCAGCAGCTCGCCGCAGTTCAGTCGATCGATCCCACTCCGACGGGCTCGGTCGACAAGCCGATCACCTTCGAAGTGGAGGGTGGGACGGTCGAGGTGCGGCAAAAGCCTCTGCTGCCGGGCTCCTCGGAAGTGACGTTCAAGCCGGTGCCGGTAGCCGCAGCGATGCCGGCGGAGCTTGCGCCCGACGGCTCGTCGGTGGGCATCGCGCTCGGTTTCCCCGTGGCGGCCGAAGAGGCCGGCGCACGCTGGCAGGAACTGCTCGCCGAGGCCGGAACCATGCTTCTGGGCCTCGCCCCGGTGCTCGCGCCCTCCGACGGCAGCGCCGGCCAGCTTATCGTCGCCGGGCCGATGACCGACAAGGCGTCGGCGCTCGACCTCTGCAAGCGCCTGGACCGACAGGGCATTCCCTGTGAGCCCCTGCCCTACGCCGGCGAGCCGCTGCCGCTGCTCAACTGACGCGCGACCGCCCCGCGGCGATTGCGATTGACAGGCGGGGCACAATCCCTATGTTCCGCGCCGTTCCGGCCCAGCAGCCGGGCAAAACGAGCGCCCGTAGCTCAGTGGTAGAGCATTCGACTTTTAATCGAATGGTCCTGGGTTCGAATCCCAGCGGGCGTACCACTCTTCCCGCCGAAACCAAGCAGCTCGCGAGCGACGGCCTGTACGCCGGAAAGCCGTCTCCGCCGGAGCAACACGGTGAGAGAAGCGAAATCGGCACCCAAGCAACCCACGGTCCGCATCGCCAAATCGCCATATACGAGGCGATTATCCTGCGGGAATCGGACACCCGACCATCGTTCTGCGCCCGGCATGTACATCCGACGAATACAGACTGGGAGATGGCATCATGCAAGCGATCATAGTGACAGACCTGGCTGCGGGAACGGCCGGAATGGAGCTGGTAGACCGGCCCGAGCCGCAAGCAGCGATCAACGACGTCGTCGTAGAAGTCCATGCGTCGGGGTTCGTGCCGACCGAGCTGACATGGCCCTCGACATGGACCGATCGCGTCGGCAATGGACGGACCCCGACGATCCCGGGGCACAAACTGGCCGGCGTGGTCACTGCCCTAGGCTATCGCACGACGGGTTTGTCGGTCGGACAGCGGGTGTTCGGCCTCACTGACTGGCATCGGGACGGCACCTTGGCACAGTATGTGGCCGTTGAAGCACGCAACCTTGCACCACTACCGGGCGACGTTGCCTTCACTGCGGGTGCCAGCCTGCCTATTTCGGGCCTGACTGCATGGCAGGGACTGCTCGTGCACGGACGACTTCAGGCGGGTCAGAGCGTCCTGGTGCATGGTGCCGCCGGTGCGGTCGGCTCCATGGTGGTGCAGCTTGCACGCGAATTCGGAGGCTACGTGATCGGCACTGGTCGCGCTGCCGACCGCGACAAGTCGCTCGACTTCGGCGCACAGGAG
>JAEYTN010000444.1 GCA_023433985.1 Pseudomonadota bacterium
GGTATGGGTGGCGCCCGTTGCGGTCACGAAACCGCCGGCGAGGAAGTAGCCATCGTCGTAGTAGATGCGGCCGGTGCTCTCGAGCCACTGGCTGGTCGCGATGTCCCACGAGGTGCTGCCCTCGATCCGCCAGTAGTCGAGCGGCAGCGGCGCGCCGGCACGGATGGTGACCTCGTGCTGATCGGCCACCACGCCTGTCGCCGTGTCCGACGGCAGGTAGAGGTAGTCGCCGCCGACCGAGAAGCCGTCGCCAAAAGTATAGCCGCCGCCGAGCCCTGCACGGGCGATGGTCGGGCCGCCGACATCGACCTGCGCCTTCGCTCCGAGCGTCAACCCGGCAAAGGGCGAGCCACGGGCCGCGAGCACGAGATAGGAGGCATCGTCGCCGAGACCGGTGGAGACGCCGGTATTCACCTCGTCGGCTACACCCATGGCATTGAGGCCGGCAAGGTGGAAGCTCTGGCCGGCCAGCAGTTCGAGCCAGCTGCCGTCGCCGAAATTGGCGAGATACCGTGCCCCGACATTGGCGCGCAGACCCGTCTCCTGCCGGTCCGTGCCGCTGAAGCGGTTGAACGAGAAGACGTTGGTGTCGTCGAGCACGAAGGAGTGCGCGTTGTCGTTGGTGATGCCGACGGCGGTGGTATCGCTGCCGCGATAGACCAGCTGCGCGATCGGCTCGAGCAGGTGGCTGTCGGCACCGTTGCTGGCGAGGAGCGGCCAGCGCACGTCCATCGCGGCGACGGGCGTCGCGTTGAACAGCAGCTCGTCGGACGGCTCGGCCATGCCGATCGGCGGATCCCCTTCGGCGCCGTCATCGTAGTTCGCTACGTCGCCGCGAATACCGAGATACGGGGTCGCGACCACGCCGCCGGGCAGGATGTACTGGTTCTGCCAACTGGCCTCGGCGGTGCCGTGGAACGTCTGGCCCTCGTAGCCGAACACATAGGGCACGCCACCGTAACTCGCGTAGGAGTTCGCATCGCGCTGCACACCGAGAAGCGTGCCGTCGATGCGGATCTGCCCGTTCGCGCCGAGGTCGAAATAGCTGCTGCTGTGCGCGTTCGGGATGGCGAGCGCCTGCTTGTCCTGCGACGCCTCGGTAACGTTGCCGAGCAGCTTGAACTCCTGCAGGCGCACATCGACGAAGAAATCGTCGGTGAGGTGGGTCGCGTAGACCTCATTCACCACCCGTCCTGCGCTGCTGAAGTCGTAGTCACGCAGATAGGCCGCGTCCGTGAAGCCGGTGTAGTTCCACCCGGCAGTCCAGCCGGGCGCCACCTGGAAGAGGCCGGACGTCTCGATCGCGCCGCGCCAGTCGCGGTCGCCGACCGTGCCGGCGAACGCATTGGGGTCGAGCTGGTACAGGCCGGAAGCCGCGATGTTGAAGGCACCGTAGTCGAAGCTCTGCTGCCAGGTGGCGGCCATCAGGAAACCCTGGCGGGTCATCAGTTGCGGTGCGAGCAGGATCTCGGTGTCTTCGCCCATGCCGATGACGTACGGGACGCGCACACGGCCGCCCAACTGCTCCTTGTAGTCGAAGGTCGGGAGCTGGAAGCCGGTGCTCCGCTTGATGGTCGGATCGGGAAGCCACAACCACGGCAGCCAGGCCACCGGAACGCCGAGCACTTCGAGGCTGGGCTGTTCGAAATAGACCACCTCGGTCTGGTGGTTCTGCACGAACTTGGCCGCCTTGACCTTCCAGCCGATGCGGTTGCCCTTCTCGTCGATGCACAGGCCGCAGGGCGAATACGCGGCGTCCTGCAGGACCGTCTCCAACTCCCTGTTGAAGCGGGCGTCGGTAGCGGTGATCTGCGCGCCATCCTCGGTCGTGAGGGTGAGGGACTGGAGGAACGCGTCCTTCATCCCCTCGGTGACCTCGATGCGCTCGGCCTCGTAGAGCGTGCCCTGCGGGTCGCGAACGCTGGCATTGCCCTCGCACACCACGACCCCGGTGGACTGGTCGTAGCGCAGCGCATCGCAGCTCAGCGACCAGCCGGCATACTCCATCGCCACACGCCCGCTGGCGGTTATGACGTCGGTATCGGCATCGTAGGTGAGGGTATTGGCCTCTACTTCGGCCGGCGCTCCCGGCTCCGGCAGCTCGGTGAAGAATCCCTCGGGCAGGAACTGGGCGCCGGCGGGCGAGGCGAGGGTGACTGAGGCCGCAATGGCGAGACTCAAAGCGGTGCCGAGGCGCGGCAAGCGCAGTACTCTCTCCCGGTCGCGGCGTACAGAACTCACGTGCGCCCGTCTTCCCTGTTGAGCAGCACCGTTGCGCCAGCAACGATAGCCACCAATGCTGGCCCGAGAACGGCAATCACCGGCTGGATTACTCCAGCATCTCCGGCGCGCCCTGCCATCTCGGTCACCACGTAAACCACGAAACCAAGAACGATGCCATAAAGCACCGTCCCACCATACTTATTGGTCCTTCGATAACCGGCCGTAAATGCGAAGGCAATGACCAGCGAGCCACACAAGGCGGCCGGCAAGCCGAGCAGCCGCGCAAACTGCGTCAAGGCCTCGGCGCTCCGCCTGGGATCATTGAGTCGCGCCGCCAGCGCCGCGGCAAGTTCGTAGATGGTCATGTCCTTGACGGAGCTCAGCTTCGTCTGCATGTCGCCGCGCGAGGTGGAGGTGGGAAGGCGGAAGTCGGTGACGCTCTCGGGCACGCGCGCCGACACCAGGCGGATAGCTGTGGGCATCACCCACTCGTTGCCGACCAGCGCCGCCGTCTCGGCCTCGATCCGCTCGCGCGGGGCATCGAGCATGAAGACGCTGACGCTCCCGAGCGCCTCTCCGCTCGGGTGCACGTATCCGGCCTCGATGATGTAGCGCACAGGCCCGGCCCGCTCCTCGAGCCAGAAGGCCCCCGCGCTCACCTGTGCTTCGCCGCCATCGGCAGTCAGGCCGCGATCGATCGTTACGACGACGGCATGTGCACCCGTCGTGACGACGAGGCCCGCCAGCACCGCCGCCGCAAGCGGCGCGCGCATCAGCCGCCATACCGAAGCGCCGGATGACTTGAGCACCGTCATCTCGCGCGTCGATTGCAGGTTGAGGAGGCCTGCGATGGCGCCCACCAGAACCGTCAAAGGCAGGGTATCGAGCACCCAGCGCGCTGCGGAGGCCGCGATGGCGAGCACCGCCATGCCGGCCCCGCCAAGCCGCATCAGCGCATTGAAGCGCGAGGTTGACAGCGATTCGACGAGCAGCACGAGCCCGTACATGATCGCGAGCGTAAGTCCGATGCTGCCGAGCAGCCGCCGGACGATGACCCAGTCGATCCGGTTCATGCCCGCACCGCGCGTGGAGCCGGAATGAAGAGCCTCAGGCGGAACGCGAGGATCAGGAGGGAAATGACCGCGACCGTCATCACCCCGATGAACGGAGGGAGCCAGCCGGGGCCGGGCGCGTAGGTGAAGAGCACCCGCTCGAAGAATGCGACCCCCAGCACGGTGATTTCGACCGGCACCCGAGGCTCGCGGCGCCGGCCGCTCGGAAAGGCCGCGATGGCGAAGACGAACAGGCAGATGGTGAGCGCCCGCACGCCCTCGACGGTGCGCTCGGCGAGCCGGCGGACGCGCTCGTTGGTCCACCCTTCGCTGAAGCCGGCCGCGACGATGGCCATGCTGGTCGTGTCGCCTCGCACTTCCGTGGGCTCGGCGGGACCGGTGAGGCGCTCGAACGGCATGTCGTAGCGGTCGAAGACGATCTCCGACAGCTTGCCGTCCGGATTGCGGTACTGCACCGTGCCGTTCGACAGTTGCAGCACGTAGCCCTGCTCGTCCATGGCGATCAGCGCCGACTCCGAGATGTAGGTGCGGCGGCTCGGCTCCCGCCGGTCGTCGGCGAAGAACGAGGTGATCTCGCCGCCTGCCCGGCGCCCTCCCACCGTCACGGTGACGCCGGTGGTCACCTCGGCGAAGCGGTTGGGCACCAGCGAGCGGCCGATCAGGTCGGCGGCGACGCGGGTGCGGATGAGGCTGTTCTCCCGCGATGCCGCGGGGTCGACCACATGGGCCACGAACAGCAGGATCACGGCGCCGGCGAGCGCGTAGAGCATGGCCGCCCCGGCGAGCGCTCGCAGCTTGCCGCTGACGTGGAGGATGTGAAGCTCGCGGCTGGTCTGCAGGCTCCGCAGGGCGCGAGCCAGCCCGATGCCCAGGCAGACATGGATGAACGCCATCGCCGCCGAGGGCAGGGCGAGGAACACCTGCGTGCCGAGCGTCACGAGTCCCTGGCCGCGGACCGAGCCCGCATCGACGATGCGCAGGCACTCGACCAGGAAGATGAGGCTGATCGCGACCGCGAACAGCGTCGTGGCTTCGCTGGCGAAAAGCCCGACGAGATAGCGCTTCAGCCGATTCATGCCCGCTCGGTCGCCAAGGGGAGCCGGGCGGATTCGGCCCGGCGCGAGGCGGGAGTCTGCCTGCCCGAGCCCCCGCTTGGCAAGCTTGGCCGCCGCGAGCCGGCCAATCGCTCACGTTGCTGTTGCGGGATTGACGCGATGCCCGGGGGCGCTATCTGTGGCTTCGCCACATCTCCGGTG
>JAEYTN010000502.1 GCA_023433985.1 Pseudomonadota bacterium
CCTCATGAATTCGTTGATCGTCGCCGCCTTGCTGCTGGTCCTGCTCGGGCTGGCCTACCAGTCGGGCTGGTCCCGCGGCCGCGGCCTCGCCAGCGCCAACGGCGTCAAGGTCCACTCCCGCCCGCAATATCACGGCGCCTACGTCGCCATCTGGGCCATGCTGCCCGCGCTGGCGATCCTCGGCCTCTGGTGGCTGTTCGGTGCCGGCATCACCCGCGATTACCTGCTCTCGCAGATCCCCGCCGATACCCTCGCCTCGTTCTCTGCCGACAACCTCCGCAATGCCGTGAGCCGCATCTCGTCGCTCGCTTCGGGCTACGGTGTGGTCGGTGACGTCGCCCCTTACGAGCAGGCGGCCGCCGACGCGTTGCGCTCCTTCCAGACCGTCACCTTCATGGGCGTGGTGATCGCGGCCGCCGTCGGCGGCATCTCCGCGCTCGTCTATGCGCGAAGCCGCGTCTCGGCGCGCCTCCGGGCCCGCAACTGGGTCGAGCGCGCCATCAATCTGGCGCTCATCGCCTGCTCCGCCGTCGCCATCCTCACCACCCTCGGCATCGTCGCCTCGCTGGTCACCGAGGCCTTCCGCTTCTTTACCTTCATCAGCCCGGTCGATTTCTTCTTCGGCACCGTCTGGAACCCCAACAATGCCGGAACCGCCGGCAACTGGGGCAGCTACGGCCTGCTGCCGCTGCTCGCCGGCACCCTGATGATCACCGCCATCGCCATGCTGGTCGCCGTGCCCGTGGGGCTCATGGCCGCCATCTACCTCTCCCAGTACGCGCACCGCAGCCTGCGCGCCGTGGCCAAGCCGATCATCGAGATCCTGGCTGGCATCCCCACCATCGTCTTCGGCTTCTTTGCCCTCGTCAGCGTCGGCCCCTTCCTGCGCGATGTCGGCGCCGCGGTCGGCCTCTCGATCAGCGCCACCAGCGCGCTGACGGCCGGCGTGGTCATGGGCATCATGATCATCCCGTTCGTCTCCTCGCTCAGCGACGACATCCTCAACCAGGTGCCGCGCACCCTGCGCGACGGCGCCTACGGGCTGGGCGCCACCAAGTCCGAGACCATCCGCAACGTCCTCATTCCCGCGGCCCTGCCGGGCATTGTCGGCGCCTTCCTTCTCGCGGTGAGCCGCGCCATCGGCGAAACCATGATCGTGGTGCTGGCCGCCGGCAACAGCCCGGTGCTGCGCGGCAATCCCTTCGAGCCGGTCGCCACCATCACCGTGTCGATCGTCAACCAGCTCACCGGCGATACCGATTTCGCCGGCCCGCAATCGCTGGTCGCCTTCGCCCTGGGCCTGACGCTCTTCGTCATCACGCTCTGCCTCAACATCTTCGCCCTCTACATCGTCCGCCGCTTCCGGGAGCAGTACGAGTAATCATGGCTACCGTCGCCGCCCCCACCGCCGCCCACGATCGCACCCGGCTGGTCCGCGCCAGCCTGCGCCGCCGGCACCTCTCCGAGGCCATATTCCGCGGTCTCGGCCTTGCCGCCATCATCGTCGCGCTCGGCTTCGTCGCGCTGCTCTTCGCCGATGTGATCCGCAAGGGCGTCCCGGCGTTCACCCAGTCCAACCTGCATCTGTCGGTCACCTACGATCCGGCGCTCATCAAGGTCGATCCCGCGCCCGCCCGCGCCGATTTCCCCTCCGATGCCGCCTTCCGCGCCGCCAGCCTCAAGTGGCAGCGCGAGGTGGCGCTCCTCAACTGGAACAAGGTCATCGAAGCCTCGCTCCGCGCCGCCGCCCCGGCCGGTTACGAGATCGACAGCCGCCAGATTCTGTCGATCGCCGAAACCAACGCCCGCCACCAGGTGCGCGAACTCTTCGTCGCCGATCCCGGCCTCCTGGGCCAGACGGTGAAGGTCGACCTTCTCGCCTCCGCCAATGCCGACAACTGGATCAAGGGCAATATCGATCGTTCGCTCGGCGACGCGCAGCAGCAGCTTTCGGCCCCCGCCCGCGCCCTTATCGACGGGTTCGTCGAGAACGGCACCATCAGCAGCGGCTTCGCCTGGTCGATCTTCACCAATGTCGATAGCCGCGCCGCTCCGGCCTCCGCCGGCCTGCTGGGCGCCTTCATCGGCACGCTCTACATGATGCTGATCGTCATCGTGCTGGCCGTGCCCATCGGCGTCGCCGCCGCCATCTACCTCGAGGAGTTCGCGCCCAAGTCGCGGCTCACCGACCTCATCGAGGTCAACATCAACAACCTCGCGGCCGTCCCATCCATCGTCTTCGGTCTGCTCGGCGCCGCGGTGTTCATCAACTACATGCACCTGCCGATCTCGGCGCCCATCGTCGGCGGCCTGGTGCTGACGCTGATGACGCTGCCCACCATCATCATCGCCACCCGCGGCGCGCTGCTCGGGGTGTCGCCCGCCCTGCGCCAGGCGGCGCTGGGCCTCGGCGCCAGCAAGACGCAGATGGTGTTCCACCACGTGCTGCCGGTCACGTTCCCGTCGATCCTCACGGCCACCATCCTCGGCGTCGCGCACGCTCTGGGCGAAACCGCGCCGCTCCTGCTCATCGGCATGAAGGCCTTCGTCGCCTCGGTGCCGGCGAACCCGCTCGACCAGGCCACTGCGCTCCCCGTGCAGATTTATCTCTGGCAGGGCAACGAGAACCGCAACTTCTTCGAACCCCGTACCGCCGCCGCCATCATCGTGCTCCTCGTCGTGATGATCGCGCTCAACGGAATTGCCATCTATCTTCGTTCGCGCCTCGAGCGGCGGGCATAGTGGCTGCAGCCCAGGAGGCTTCAATGGATATGTTGGCAGGCAAGGTCAAAATGACTGAAGTGATGCAGAGCACGTC
>JAEYTN010000522.1 GCA_023433985.1 Pseudomonadota bacterium
CTGAAGGGCTTCTCGATGAAGTCGAAGGCGCCCTCGCGGATCGCCTCGACGGCCATCTGCACGTCGCCGTGACCGGTGACCACGATGGCGGGAATGTCGGCGCCGGCAGCCCGCAGCCGCCGCAGCAGCTCGACCCCGTTCACCTCGGGCATGCGCAGGTCGGTGATGACGCAGCCCGGTTCGAGCGCGTCGAGCCGCGACAGCAGCGCAGCCGCCGTCGGGTAGGTGCGGGTCGCGAAGCCGGCGATATCGAGCAGGAAGGCCAGCGAGTTGCGGACGGCCTCCTCGTCGTCGACGATGTGGATCACGCTCGTCATGCCGGGTCCGCCAGCGGCAGGTGGAAGGTAAAGCGCGTACCGCGGCCGTCGGGCCCGGGCGAGGCCGAGATGTCGCCGCCATGCGACAACAGGATTCGGCGGGAAATCGACAGGCCGATGCCCATTCCGCCGGCCTTGGAGCTGACGAACGGCTGGAACAGCCGGCTGGCGACCTCCTCGGGGATGCCGCCGCCGGTATCCGTCACGGTCACCACGAGCCGGTCGCCATCCTCGCGGGTGGCCACGGTGAGGTCCTTGACCGGGCTGTCGTTCATCGCCTCGACGGCATTGCGCATCAGGTTGGTCAGCACCTGCTGGATCTGCACCCGGTCGACGAGCACGGTGCTCTTGCCCGGACCGAAATCGAAGTGCGAGCGCACACCACGCTCCTTCGATCCGAGCAGCGCCAGCGCCCCCGCTTCCTCGACCATCCGCATGATGTCCTCGGGCCGCCGCTCGGTGCCGCCCCGCGTCACGAACTCGCGCAGGTGCCGGATGATGTCGCCGGCGCGGATGGCCTGCTTGGCCGCCTCGTTCAGCGCGCCGCGCATCTTGGTGGCGTACTGTTCCTCCACCTTGTCGAGCAGCAGCATGCAGCCCTGCACATAGTTGGCCACCGCGGAAAGCGGCTGGTTCAGCTCGTGGGCGAGCGTAGAGGCCATTTCGCCGAGCTCATTGAGCCGCGCCAGCCGGGCGAGCTCGACCTGGGCCTCGTCGAGCTGCGCCGCGCTTTCCTGCCGCTCGGTGAGGTCGCGGATGAAGCCGGTGAAATATTGCCGGTTCCCCGCCGGCATCTCGCCGACGGCCAGCGTCATCGGGAAGGTGGTCCCGTCCTTGCGCTGGCCGACGACCACGCGGTCGATGCCGATGATCCGCTTCTCGCCCGTCGCCAGGTAGCGGGAGATGTAGCCGTCGTGCTGGTCGCGATAGGGCTGCGGCATCAGCACCTTGACGTTCTGCCCGATCACCTCGTGCGGCTGGTAGCCGAACTGCCTCACGGCCGCCCGGCTGAAGGAGGTGACGATCCCCTCGGCGTCGATCACCACCGTGGCGTCCGGCACGGCATCGAGGATGGACTGCAGGTGTGCCTCGCGCGAGCGCAGGTCGTCGAGAATCCTCGTCTGTTCCGCTCGCGACCGCCACAGCAGGCCACCCAGCACGGCCAGGGTCCCGCCGATCGCGACGAACAGCGCGAGGTTGACCGCGGCCGGCCAGAACCCCGGATTGCTCGGGCTCAGCAGTAGATAGATCGCGGGAAGCGCAGCGGCCGTGGCGAACAGCGCCGGCCACACGCCGCCGACATAGGCCGCGAGCAGGACGGCGGGGATGAAGATCAGGCTGATGGCGGTGCCGGGAAGCAGGTCCTGCAGCGCGAAGCGGACGGCAAACGCGACGACCACACCGGCGAAAGCTATCGCGTAGGGACGGACTTTGGCGAACGCAGGAAAGCTGGCCGACCTCTTCATGAAAGGCTTGCCTCGCAACGATGGAAACTCAGCTGAATGCGCCCCCGCTAGATCCTCCAACGGTATTCCCCATAGCCTCCAGCCGCAAGTAGCGGCCCCTTCCCCGCGACGTTGCGTCATCCCCGCCCGGCGGCTCCCCGACACTCTGTGAGACTGCTGTGATGATGCGGTGACGATGGCGTGATGCGGCGAGCGCAGCCTGCGGCGCATGATCACCAGACAGCACCCGCAGATCGCCCTTCCGACTGCCCCCCGCGCCCGCTGGCCGCACCAGGGCGGGGGCGCGGCGTGACCGATTTCCAGGCCATCGCGCTCGCCGGCGAGAGCATCGTTCGGTACCTGCGTTCCGCCTTCGTGGCCGTGCCGCCCCTGCTGGACCCCGCCGAAAATCCGAACGACCCCCACGTGCCACGGACAATCGTGGTGGAGCTGGCGGACGCCGCGAGCCTCAAGTCCATCACCAAGAGCACCGAGCACGGCACCATCGTGACGCTGCTGCTCTACCGGGTTGACGTCAACCGGGCGCTCCGCTCGACGATGGGCATGGTGCCGGACCGCAGCGGGGCGACGTCGCTGCCGCTCGACCTGTTCTACCTGCTCACCGCCTGGGCGCCGAACGCAACCGAGGAGCACCTGATCATCGGCCGCGCCATGCAGGCGCTCGAACAGGGCACGCCGCTGTCCGGGCCGGCCACGCTGACGCGGATCGGTGGCATGACCACGGACGAGACGCTCGACAAGCTGTCGATCGTCATCGACGAGCTCTCCAACGAAGCCATGATGCGCATCTTCGAGTCGCTGCGCGTCGAGTATCGGCTGAGCATCCCCTACATCGCCCGGGTCACCACCATCTCGACGCGCGACGGCAGGAGCGTCCCGCCGGTCCTCGACGAACGCATCCGCCTCATGGTGCCGTCATGAGCGTGCTCGACGGCTACCGCGTGGTCAGCGAAGTCCGGCACCGCCTGGCGCTGGGCCTCAGCTTCGTCGACACCGCCGGAGGCGACCCGATCCTCGGGGAGCTTGCCGCGACGGTCGAGCAGGTCGGCCAGCGCAAGCGGCGGTTGCCGATGAGCACGAAGGCGGGGGGCGCCGCGCTCGTGCTGTCGCGGCAGGTCGCTGCCCTGTTCGGCGGCCCCGCGGACACCAACGTCGATGTGATTGTCGTCATTGCGCCCCGCCACTGGCCGGCGCCGCCATTGCCCCGGGATCGCAGCGTGCTGCCGAGGCGGGTTCGGCTGCCGGTCCGGCGCAACGGCGCAGGGCTTCCGGCTGCCGAGGCTCCCGACCATCCCGGGCGCTGGGTCTTCACGGTCGCGCTGCACCGCGGACCTATCGGCTGGCTGGCGCCGGGCGCGACCCTCGTCACCGGGCGGGTGGTCTATCCGCGGCCGGCGGGACATCCGGCCGAGGCGGACGACATCCCGGTGCGTTGGGCACACATCGCCCTCCGGTCGGGCGCCGACACCCTCGCGACGACGCGGAGCGACGACAGGGGTGAATTCGCCCTCAGCATCCCCGGCGGCCGTCAGCCTCCCGAGACCTTTGCCGAGATTGCCGGAGACCTGCGGGTCTGGGCGGCCAATGCCCCTCCTCCCCCGGCGCAACTCGCTGCCGATCCGTTCGCCGACGTGCCGATCGAGGACGGCAACGGCCCGCTGCTGCCGGCCGACACCCCTCCGGCAGGCTACGCGCAGAACGCCGCTGACACCCCCATCAGGCTGATGCCGGGCACCGCGCTGGTGCTCGACAACATCGTGTTCGTCCCATGACCGAGGCCCTGCCCATTCCGACAAGGAGTTGAGACCATGCCCGAATATCTCGCACCTGGCGTCTTTGTCGAAGAGGTCAGCTTCCGCGCCAAGTCGATCGAGGGCGTATCGACGAGCACGACCGGCTTTGTCGGCCTGACCCGGTACGGACCCGTGCTCTACCCGGGCGGCCCCACCTCGAACCGGCCCCGCATGGTGGGCTCGTTCAGCGAGTTCGAGCGTGTGTTCGGCGGCCTCGAGCCATTCATGCTCGACGGTCAGCCGACCCTGCCCTACACCGCCTACGCGGCCCGGGCCTTCTTCGAGAACGGCGGCCAGCGGCTCTATGTGGCACGGGTGTTCGCGCGCGACGCGAACGACAGTTCCGGGGTCGCGGAAGCCGCCGTCGGCGACGCGGCCGGCACGACCTGGCGAGCCCGCTGGCCCGGCCGCTTCGGCAACGTCGTGGTCGAATGCGAGGCGACGCGCTCCGACAATGTCGGGTCCCGCCTGTTGACGGTCGCCGGCGATCCGGTGGATCGGAGTACCTGGGGCTTCCAGGTGCGCGGCGCGACCAACGGCGCGGTGGTGGAAATCCGCCTCGCCGACCAGAACTTCAATCCCCGCACCGAGCCGCTGCAGCAGGCCGACCTGTTCGTGCTGCTGGCCGATCCGCAAAGCGGGCGGCAGCTGTTCCGGCCCCTGACCGGCGCGGCGGCGCCCGCCCTGCAGGCCACCGACGAGGGCAACGGCGTCTTCAGCTTTCCCCAGCCGGTCGAGATGCGGGTGGTGGAGCTCACCGTCACCGTGCGCGCCGGCGAACGCGTGGACGCCTATCCACGGCTTGCCGGCCATCCGTCCCAGCGGCGCTATAT
>JAEYTN010000574.1 GCA_023433985.1 Pseudomonadota bacterium
GTCCTCGCCTATGAGACTGTAGGTCGGCGTGTAGTCGCTGCGGATATTGTGAACGTGGGCGTGCTCGCCGAGGCGGATGCCGGTGGTGGCCGAACCGATCGGAGCGCCGTATTTCAGCACCTTGGCGCCGGCCGGGATGTCATAGCGGGCGAGCTTGTGTCCGAGTGGAATATCGTCAGCAATGCTGACCGATATTCCGGAGACGCGAAGAACAGTCCCCGCCGTGAGGCGCGCCTTCGTGACGAGCACGTTGTCGCGCGAGTCGAGGAGAAGTAGTCGCGAGTCGGAGTCGCTGTCCTCTACGGCGATGTGAGCCATCCACAACTAGTGACAGGACTCCCAGCTGCGGTCCAGATAGAAAATTTTCTGCTTGATGGGGATGAAAGCTGGTGACTACTCTTCGGTCATGATGAAGTCCCGGCGCCCGACCCTGGCCGAGCAGGCCTATGAGGAACTGGGTGAGCAGATCGTCTCCGGACATCTGCCCGCGGGCCGTCGGCTGCTTGCCGAGGAGCTTGCGGGACAGCTTGCAATCAGCCCCACACCGGTCAAGGAAGCGCTGAGCCGGCTTGAGCGTGAGGGGCTCGTCGAGGCGGAGGCGCGGCGTGGCTCGATGGTGCGGCGTTTCACCCGCGCCGACATGGACCAGACCTACGAGGCGAGGCTGTTGCTCGAGGAGCATGCGGTCAGGGCCGGGTTCGCGGAGGGGAGGGTCACGCCCGATTTCCTTGAGCGGCTCGAGGCCATCTATGCCGAGCACATGGACGAAATCGCCAAGCAGACGACCGAGGCGCTGGCGGTCGCCATCCGGCTCGATCGCGAGTTCCACGAGCTGATCGTCTCGCTGGCCGGGAACAGCCTGATCAGCGGCTGGCACCGTATCTCCATTCGGCAGACGCAGACGATCCGCAACTATTCGCTCGCCCGCTACGACCCCAAGCGGCTCGAGGTCGAGCATCGCGCCATCATCGAGGCGCTGAGGAGCGGGGAGGTGGAGCAGAGCCTCGCCGCCCTGCGCTTCCACCTCGATGCCAGCCTGGATGAGTTTCTTTCGCGTCCGCCGGAGGAGATGCCGACGCGAGGGTGAGGCCGTGCCTGCAGCTCGTGCCGCTGAGGGGCGGCCGATGACTGACCGTTCAACGAGGGAGGAACGTATGCTCAAACACCTGAAACTCGCGGCCGCCGTCGGTGCCGTGCTGATGGCCTGGACGTCGCTTGCCGGCACAGCCCAGGCGCAGAAGGTCGCCGTCGATTTGACGACGCTGACGTCGCCGTTCTGGACGGCGTACAACAAGTATATCGAGGACGAGGCGAAGGCGCAGGGGATCGACCTGCTGCAGCCGTTCAACTCGGAATTCGACACCGCCAAGCAGATCACTGGCGTCAAGAACGCGGTAACGCTGGGGGCGCAGGGGCTGATCTTCTCGCCGTTCGATACCTCGGCGGCGAAGACCGTGCTGGAGACCGCGGCGGCCGGCAACGTCCAAGTGGTGGCGGTCGACGTCGCGCCAGATACCGGCCCGGTCGCGATAGTGGTGCGCGCCAACAACGTCGCCTACGGCGAGAAGGCCTGCCAGTTCATCGGCGAGCACGTGAAGGAAGGGCCGGTGGTCCAGATCATGGGCGACCAGGCCTCGATCAACGGGCGTGACCGCGGGAATGGCTTCCGCGACTGCATCACCAAGAACTTCCCGGCGTTGAAGCTGCTCGAAATCCCGACCAAGGCCTGGTCGGGCGAGGACGCGGCTGCGGGCCTCGAAACGGTGCTCAACTCCACCCCCGACCTCAAGGCGATCTACATGCATGCCGGCGGCGTGTTCCTTGCCCCGACACTGCAGACGCTGAAGCGTCGCGGTCTGCTGCATCCGGCCGGCGAGGAGGGGCACATCGTCATCGTCTCGAACGACGGCATCCCGCAGGAGTTCGACGCCATCCGCTCGGGCGAGATCGACGCCACGGTTTCGCAGCCGGCGGACCTCTACGCCAAGTACGGCCTGATGTACCTCAAGCAGGCAATCGAGGGGAAAACCTTCGCGGCTGGCCCGACGGATCATGACAGCACGATCATCGAAGTCGCGCCGGGCGTGCTCGAGGATCAGCTGGCGGCGCCGCTGGTGACCAAGGAGAATGTCGACGACAAGGCCTTCTGGGGCAACCTCTAGGGGCCGGCTGTACAGATGACACAGGGGCCCGAACTGGATGAGCGCGTGCAGGCGCGCTCCTCCGTTCCGATCGTCGAGGCGATCGATGTTTCCAAGCGCTACGGCGCCACGGTGGCACTCAAGGACGCCCAGATCCGGGTGATGCCCGGAGAGTCGCACGCACTGGTCGGCCGCAACGGCGCCGGCAAGTCGACGCTGGTCCGCATCCTGACCGGGTTGCAGCCACCGGACACCGGTGAGGTGCGGTTCGACGGCGAGCCCGCGCCGCCGGTCAACGATCGCGAGGCGTGGCGGCGGCGGGTCGCTTGCGTCTACCAGCACTCGACCATCATCCCCGACCTGACGGTGGGGGAGAACCTGTTCATCAACCACCAGCCGCTGCGCAACGGGCTGATCAACTGGTCGAGCCTGCGGCAGAGCGCCGAAGAGGTGCTGGCCCGCTGGAACGTCAACGTGGCGCAGGACATGCGGGCAGGCGACCTCAAGGTTGAGGAGCGGCAGCTGGTCGAGATCGCCCGGGCGCTCTCATACGGGGCGCGCTTCATCATC
>JAEYTN010000557.1 GCA_023433985.1 Pseudomonadota bacterium
GGCGGAAACCGAAGTCGATACGACCGAGGAAGCCGAAGAGGGCGCCGGCGAGCCCGCGTCCATCACCGAAGCCCGCTACATCGAGATGGGTGCGGCCGAGCAGTTCGTGCTCACCATCACCGAGTTCGGCTTCGGCAAGCGATCCTCCAGCTACGAGTTCCGTATTTCGAACCGCGGTGGCAAGGGGATCAAGGCGACCGACCAGACCAAGACCGCCGAGATCGGCAAGCTGGTCGCCGCCTTCCCGGTGGAGGATGCCGACCAGATCATGCTGATCTCGGACGGCGCGCAACTGATCCGCGTGCCGGTCAGCGGCATCCGCTACACCAGCCGCGCCAGCAAGGGCGTTCGGGTCTTCCGAACCGCGGATGGCGAGAAGGTCGTGGCGGTCGAACGCATCAGCGAGCCGGATACCGACGAGCCGGCAGGCGACGAGGAAGGCTCCTCGGAAGAATAGTCCGCCAATTTCTGACAGAACATGGAGAGTGCCGCCATATTGGCGGCGCTCTCTTTATTTATCCGGATGAATGACGGGTAGTAGCGGGACAGCGCCTGCCTCTTGCCGCCGCAGCCGAGTTGTGGCTGGCTCGCGCACCGTCCTTGGAGGCCGTCATGATCGATCCCGTTATCCTGCTCCCCTATATCGGCGCCTGCCTGCTGTTTTCCATTGTGCCCGGACCCTCGGTGACGGTGGTCGTGGCAAACTCGCTGGCGCGAGGCACGCGGGCAGGGCTGCTCACGATCCTCGGTACCGAGATCGCCATGCTGTCGATGGTGTTCATCGTCGCCATCGGCATGGATGCGGTGATGGCGGTGGTCTCGGAGGCGTTCACGATCATCAAGCTGGTGGGCGCCGCCTACCTGATCTGGATCGGCTGGAAGATGTTCACCTCCAGCGGCAAGCTCGACATGGGCCAGGCCGGCGCGCGGCTGCCGCTGTTCCGCTACGTGTGGCAGGGCGCGCTGATCAACTGGTCAAACCCCAAGACCCTGCTGTTCCTCGGGGCTTTCCTGCCGCAGTTCGTTGACGTGAGCCGCCCGGCCTTCGAGCAGATCATGACGCTGGGGCTGATCGTGATGGCGGTCGCGACGGCCACCGACTGCATCTACGCGGTTCTCGCCGGGCAGGCCCGCGAGGTGCTGACCGCGGCGCGCATCCGGCTCATGAGCCGCGTGTCCGGCGTGATCCTGATGATCGGTGGCGTCTGGCTGGCGCTGGTCAGGAAGAGCTGACGCGCGCCGGCAGGAGCTTTGGCCCGAACACGTTGACCAGCAGCCCGGCGAAGACCATCAGGCTTCCGGCGATCTCGATGCCCGAAATCGTTTCGCCGAGGAGCAGCGCGGCGCTACCGATGCCGGCAATCGGCACCAGCAGCGAGAACGGTGCGACCAGCCCTGCGGGGTAGCGCGACAGCAGCATGCTCCAGGTGCCGTAGCCGAACAGCGTCGCGGCGTAGGCGATGAACAGCAGCGATCCGCCGCCGAGCCAGGTGAGGTTCGCGGCGGCTTCCGGTATCGCGCCGGGCCCCTCGATCAGCAGCGACAGCGCCAGCAGCGGGATGGGCGGCACGAGCGAGGACCAGACGACGAAGCCGAGCATGTCGATCTTGCCCGCCTGCTTGGTGACGATGTTGCCGACGCCCCAGAAGAAGGCCGCGGCGATGGTCATCAGCAAAGGCAGCAGCGCCGCGCCCTCCAGCCGTTCGAACGCGATGGCGCCGATCCCGGCAAAGGCGATCGCGGCGCCCAGCCATTGCACCGGCTTCGGCCGCTCGCCGAGAAAGGCCACGGCCAGGCCAATGGTGAAAAAGGCTTGCAACTGCATCACCAGGGAGCTCAACCCCGCCGGCATGCCGAGCTTGATCGAGACGAACAGCAATCCGAACTGCGCCACGCCGATGGCAAAACCGTAGGCGATGAGGACACGCCACGATACTGCCGGCCGGCGAATGACGAACACCGCCGGCAGGGCCGCGCAGGCATAGCGCAGGGCCGTCATCAGCAGCGGCGCGACCTCGTCCACGCCCCAGCGGATAGCGACGAAGTTGACGCCCCACACGGTGACGACGAAGAGGGCGAGGATCAGATCGCGCGGCGACATGGCGACTCCGGGAACGGCGCGGCGGGCTACGGCGCCCCGCACCTTCCATGTCCGGTACGATCGCGCAAGGCCGGCTGGCGCCGAACGCGCCAGCCATGCACCCAGGTCAGACCTTGGCCCAGGCCTCGGTGCGCTCGCTTTCGAAGATCGCGTCGAGCACCTTCATGCTCTTGATCGCGTCCTCGACCCCGTAGGGCAGTGGCTCCTGGCCGAGCACGGCGCGGCAGAACGCATTGGCCTGCTCGGTGTACTGGTCGCAGGGCGGCAGGATTTCGCGGCGGGAGAGGTTCTTCTCGGGCGAGTAGCCGGCGTCGATCAGCAGGGCGGTCGCCTTGTCCTCGGGCGCGTTGAACGGCACGACGATCTCGACCCTGGCCTTGGTGCCGATCAGCTCGAGCGACTGGTGCCCGACGGACTGGGTGGAGCAGACGAAGCTCGCCTGACGGCCCTGGCCATAATCGAGGATGACCGAGGCGAGCCGGTCGGTCTTCAGTTCCGGATCGCGGTCGACCAGCGACACGGCGCGCAGCGGCTCGGATTCGAACAGGTAGCGCGAGCCGGTCACGGGGTAGCAGCCGATGTCGTAGATGCCGCCGCCGCCGATATCGGCCTGGTTGCGTACATTGGTCGGGTCGGTGAGGTAGTAGGTGAAGATACCGCGCACCGTGCGCAGTTCGCCCAACTCGCCCGACCGCGCGATCTCGCGCGCCCGTGCCCATTGCGGGTGGAAGCGGACCATGAAGGCCTCGTAGAAGACAATACCCGGCGGAATCTGCCTGAGTTGCTCGGCTTCCTTGGCGTTGAGCGCGATCGGCTTCTCGCACAGCACGTGCTTGCCGGCTTTCGCCGCTGCCAGTGTCATCGGCACATGCAGGTGGTTGGGCAGCGGATTGTAGATCGCATCCACGTTCGGATCGGCGAACAGCTCTTCGTACGAACCGTGGGCCCGGGCCTTGCCGGTGAGTCCGAGCTCGGCAATGTAGGCTTCGGCCTTCGAGACATCGCGGGAGGCAACGGCGACGACTTCGCTCAGCGGCGACTTCAGGATCGCCGGGGTGACCTTCTTGAGCCCGATATTGGCGGTCGACAGGATGCCCCACCTGACTTTCTTCTCGGCCATCGCACTTCTCCCTCTGGTTGACGCGGCGCAGAGTGGTAGCGGGCGCGGCAGTTCAAGTCGAGTTCGTCGTAGGGGTGATCCGCACCAGCTTGTGAACCGCATTCGCTTGACCCCGGCCACGGGCCGTCCCACGCTCCTGCCAGTCGATCGATGGAGGCGAAGATGGGTATCCGGAGCCTGGTGATCGGCGCGGCGCTGCTTGGCCTCTCGGCCGGCGCGGCGTTTGCGCATCACGGATGGGCGTGGACCGAGGATGGGTTCTTCGAGCTCACCGGCCTCGTCAAGGCCGTATATGTCGGCAATCCGCACGCAACGCTCGATCTGGATGTCGAAGGCGACGAGTGGCGGGTGGAGTTGGCGCCGCCCGGCCCGACCACCGCCGCGGGTTTCACCGAGGACAGCGTCAAGATCGGCGACGAGGTCGTCGCCGTCGGCAACCGTTCGCTCGATCCCAACGAGAGGCGGATGAAGGCAGTGCGGGTGATCGTCGGCGACAAGACCTACGA
>JAEYTN010000009.1 GCA_023433985.1 Pseudomonadota bacterium
TTGAAGGGCCCTTAGGCGGGCGCCCGCGCAGCGCGCAGGCCAAGTGGCGCGCCTAAGGGCGCGTAAGTCGAAGCAGCGACAGAAGCTCGCGGCGGTTCATGGGCTTCGAATAGGCGCAAATGGTAAAGGAAGTCCAGCCCGGATAACCCGAGCAGGTGCGGGGCACCGCATGGGTGCCCCGCGCATGGCTTATTTCTTCTCGGCGGCGACAGTGATGTCGAGCTCGACTTCGTCCGAGAGGCCGAAGGGAATGCCGAAGCTGACGTTCCAGTCGGAGCGCTTGATCGTCGCGCGGCCGTGGAAGCCGATGGTCTTCGCCTGGCTCATGGGGTTGGCACCCGCACCTGCGAACTCGGCGGCGATCGTGACAGGCTTGGTCACACCGTTCATGGTCAGGTCGCCGGTGATGTTGGCACTCGTTCCGCCGGTCGATTCGATCTTTGTCGATACGAAGCGCGCCGGGGCCGGATTGGCGCCGAAGAAATCTGCCGGCTTGCCGTCGGCGCCCGCGCGGAGGAGGTGATCCCTCAAGCCCGCGCTCGGTACGACGACCGACGCGATCGGGATCGTGACGTCGACCTTCGAGGCGGTCGGGTTGGCGGGGTCCGCCGTGATCGTGCCGGCGACGTCTCCGAAGATTCCGAAATAGTCGTTGAACCCGAAGTGGTTGAGCTTCCAGCCCACCATCGAGTGCGCGGCATCCACAGTGTAGGAGCCGGCTTCTACGCGGCTGACGTCAGCCTGTCCTGGGAGCTGCGGCGCTCCGCCCTGCTGCGCATGAAGCGTGCCGATGGTGAGTGCCGCCACGCCGGTGGCGGCGAGGGCAAGTGTCAGTTTACGCATGAGGGGTCTCCCGTGGATATTTTCACCGCGCAATCTGGCGCGCCCGCTTGACAATGTCCACCGCGAAGCGACCGAAGAGCGAGGTCGATCGGCCGCGTCAGCCGCAGCGGAACAGCTTGATCCGGCCGTCGACGCCGAGCTCGACGTTAAGCCGCGAGGGGCTGAAGTCCATCGTGATCGGGTCGCCCTGGGTATAGTAGCGGATCGCGCGATCTCCGACGGTGGCGGCGATTTCGTCCTTCACGGTCTGAGTGGGCAGGACGTTGAGCCAGCGATCGAGCTTGTCGGCACCGCACTGGCTGTCGTCCGCCTCGCCGCTGGTGGTGACGGCCGGTTCCTCGGGCGGGGTCGGAGCATTCTCGGGCACGGCGGCCACCTCCGTGGGCGTTGCCGCGGCTTCCTCGGGAGCCGGTTGGCCCGTGCTATCGGCTTCGCATGCGCAAAGCGCGCTCGCGGCCAGCAGCGGCAAGATGAATCGCATTGGCATGCGACCGGAACGCCGCCCGCGTGGCGACGTTCCGGCGCGCTTGGCTCAGTTCTTTTCCTGGTCGACCAGCTTGTTCTTGCCGATCCACGGCATCATCGCGCGCAGCTGCGAGCCGGTCCGCTCAATCGGGTGCGCCTCCGCGGCCTTGCGGGCGGCCTTGAGCTCGGGCTGGCCGGCGCGGTTGTCGAGCACGAAGTTCTTCACGAACCGCCCCGACTGGATGTCGGCCAGCACGCGCTTCATCTCGGCCTTGGTCTCATCGGTGATGATGCGCGGGCCGGTGGTGATGTCGCCGTATTCCGCGGTGTTCGAGATCGAGTAGCGCATGTTGGCGATCCCGCCCTCGTAGAGCAGGTCGACGATCAGCTTGGTCTCGTGGAGGCACTCGAAATAGGCCATCTCTGGCGCGTAGCCGGCTTCGACCAGCGTCTCGAACCCGGCCTGGATCAGGTGCGTGATGCCGCCGCACAGCACGGCCTGTTCGCCGAACAGGTCGGTTTCGCACTCTTCCTTGAAGTTTGTCTCGATGATGCCGGAGCGGCCGCCGCCGACTCCGCTCGCATAGGCGAGCGCGATGTCGTGCGCGTTACCGCTGGCGTCCTGATGGACCGCGATCAGGCAAGGCACGCCGCCGCCCTTGAGGTACTCACCGCGCACGGTGTGGCCCGGGCCCTTCGGCGCGATCATGATCACGTCGATGTCCTCCGGCGCCTCGATCAGCCCGAAGTGGATGTTGAGTCCGTGCGCGAAGGCAAGCGCGGCCCCGGGCTTCATGCTGCCCTTGAGGTCGTTCTCCCAGATCGCGGCCTGGTGCTCGTCGGGCGCGAGGATCATCAGGATGTCGGCCCATCCGGCCGCTTCCTTGTTGCTCAGCACCTTGAAGCCGGCGCCCTCCGCCTTCTTGGCCGAAGCCGAGCCGGGGCGCAGCGCGATCGCAACGTCCTTGACGCCGCTGTCGCGCAGGTTCTGCGCGTGGGCGTGGCCCTGGCTGCCGTAGCCGAGCACGGCGATCTTCTTGTCCGTGACCAGGTTCAGGTCGGCGTCGGCGTCGTAGTAAACCTTCATTTCAAATCCCTCACTGCAACCGTCATGCTGAACTTGTTTCAGCATCCATCGCGCCTCCACGCACGGGCGTCGCCTTGGCGCACGATGGACCCTGAAACAAGTTCAGGGTGACGAGGAAAAACTATGGCCGCTTGTAGCCTCTAAGCCCCTTCGGCGCCGCGCATCATGCCGACGATGCCGGTCCGGCCGACCTCGACCAGCCCCAGCTCGCGCATCAGGCCGACGAAGGTGTCGATCTTGTCGGGCGACCCGGTCAGCTCGAAGATGAAGCTCGAGGTCGTGGTGTCGACCACCTTGGCGCGGAACACGTCGGCCAGGCGCAGCGCTTCGACGCGGTTCTCGCCCTTGCCGGCCACCTTGATCAGCGCCAGCTCGCGCTCCACGTGCGGGCCGGCCTGGGTGAGGTCGACGACGCGATGCACCGGCACCAGCCGCTCGAGCTGCGCCTCGATCTGGTCGATCACCTGCGGCGAGCCGTTGGTCACGATGGTGATGCGGCTGACCGAGTGGTTCTCGCTGATGTCGGCGACGGTCAGGCTGTCGATGTTGTAGCCGCGCGCGGTGAACAGCCCGGCGATCTTGGGCAGGATCCCCGCTTCGTTGTCGACCGTGATCGCGAGCACGTGGCGCTCGGAGTGGCGATGCTGGATCTTCATCACACCAGGGCCTTCGCTTCGTCGTCCATCGTGCCCGCGACCATGTCGCCATAGAGCAGCATCTCGGTGTGCGCCGCGCCCGAAGGGATCATCGGGAAGCAGTTGGCTTCCTTCGACACCTGGCAGTCGACCATCACCGGCCCGTCATGCTCGATCATCGCCTTTATGCCGGCGTCGAGGTCGGCCTCCTGCTCGATGCGGATGCCCTTCCAGCCGTAGGCCTCGGCCATCTTCACGAAGTCGGGCAGGCTGTCGGAGTAGCTGTTCGAGTAGCGGCTCTCGTAGGTCAGCTCCTGCCACTGGCGGACCATCCCCATGTACTCGTTGTTGAGGATGAACACCTTGATCGGCAGGCGGAACTGGCTCGCGGTGCCCATCTCTTGGATGTTCATCTGGATCGAGGCCTCGCCGGCGATGTCGATCACCAGCGTGTCGGGATTGCCGAGCTGCGCGCCGATCGCCGCCGGCATGCCGTAGCCCATCGTGCCGAGCCCGCCCGAAGTCAGCCACTTGTTGGGCTTGTCGAAGCCGAAGTACTGCGCCGCCCACATCTGGTG
>JAEYTN010000016.1 GCA_023433985.1 Pseudomonadota bacterium
GCGTAGGTCAGCCCGTTCGCCCCTTCGATGAAATCTCGCACGGGGTGGTTGCGCTGGCCGAAGAAGTCGAACTCGCTGCACCCGGCCAGCACCAGCGACCCCGCCGAGGCGGCACCGAGCCCGAGCAGGCGGCGGCGGTTGAGGATCAGCTTACTCATCGGCCTTCTCCTTGCTGTCCGGCTCGGTGCCGGGGCTCGTGCGGTAGTACCCCGTGATCATCGAGCGCAGCTCGTTCACCGGCCCCGCCAGCACCACCATGGCCACGTGCACGACGAAGAACCCGACCAGCAGCATCATCACGATGAAATGGATCGTCCGCGCCGTCTGCCGCCCGCCGAAGATATCGACCAGCCAGGGCCAGCCGGCATCCATCGTCGGCGACATGGTGAGCCCCGTGAGGACGATCAGCGGGAACAGAATCACGAACACCACGAAATAGGCGAGCTTCTGCAGGGGCGTGTAGCTCCGTCCATGCTTGAAGCGAAAGGTCACGTGGTCCCACAGGTCCCTCGGCAACTCGCGAATGTCGCGCGGCTTGAGGATGATGTCGCGCCACAGGTGCCGGTTGAGCAGCGAGGCGACGAGCCATACGGCCAGCGCCCCCACGAACACCCAGGCGAAGAAGAAGTGCACTACCCGCCCCGTCGCCAGGTCGCGGAAGCTGGGGATCGTCGCCCAGCCGGGGAAGCCGACGAACTGCGGTCGCGCCTCCGGTCCGCTCATCCCCAGCACACCCGTCGTATCGAACTTCTGCCCGAAAACCGTGGTGAAGCCGCGCGGCCCCGCATCGGTATTTTCCGCCCCGATCCTCAGGATGGCATTGTCGAACTCGAAACCCGACTGCTCGCCGACATAGAGCGCCGGGTGCGCGTTCCAGATCTGCAGGCCGGTCAGCAGCAGGAAGAACATCGCGATGGCCCACACCCAGTGGGTCACCCGCGTGAAGATCGATTGCCGGTAGATCAGCGGCCCCTTGGGCTTGGCCGGCTTTTCGGCCGCCGCCACCCGGTCCATCACCTGGTCCGTCATGCTCACCCCTCTAGCGTCCCGTGCCCCGTTCCGCCTCCCTAGGAACGGCAGTTCGGGGCACGAATTGATACTATCACGGACAGTTTACATTGCGGGGGCGGCCATTCCGTCGGTCGACGCCGGCGCCATGGCGTCCCCGCCCATCGGGGTGCCCATGGCCAGGGCCATCGCGTCGTTGCAGGTCTTCTTGCCCGCCTCCTGCGCCGCCATGCCGTCGAGCATGCCCGCATGCTTGAGGCAGGCTTCGAGCATCTGGTTCGGCGTCATCATCGTGTTGGCCATGTCGCCAGTGGCCATCGCGTCCGACGACATGGGCGCCGACATGGCATCGCCCGCCATCGGCGCCATCGCGTCCTCGGCCAGCGCCGGCGTCACCATCCCCGCCGCGCAGAGGGCGGCAGCAATCAGCGTTTTCATGGAAACTCTCCCGTAATGCGCCGCCCAAGTGCGGCATGACGGGGAGTTCGGCGCGCCGCATGCGCCGGTTACCTGCTCACGCCCAGTTGATCGCGGCGCGCCCGGGTGTAACCTTCGCCGACCTCAGCGCGAATAGCTTGGAAAGATGACCCCGGCGCCGGACACCGAAGCGCGGCTAAAGCCCCTGATGCTCGCCGCCCTCGCCGGCGACAAGGCGGCCTATCGCGCGCTGCTCGGCGATCTCGGCGCGCATCTCAACCGCTATTTCGCGCGGCGACTCAGCAACCCCGCAGCCGCCGACGACCTGGTGCAGGATACTCTGTTGGCCATCCACACCCGCCGCGAACCTACGACCCGACCCAGCCCTTCACCGCCTGGGTGCATGCGATCGCGCGCTACAAGCTGATCGACCATTTCCGGCGCAGCAAGCTGCGCACCACCCTGCCGCTCGAGGAGGATGCCGCGGTCTTCGCCGCCGACGATGCCGGCAGCGCCACCGACCGCCTCGACGTCGAGGCGGCGCTCTCCACCATTCCGCCGCGTCCGGCCGAGCTCATCCGCCAGGTGAAGCTCGAAGGCGCCTCCATCGCCGAGGCGGCGGCACGGACCAACATGTCGGAATCGGCGGTGAAGGTCGCCATCCACCGCGGCCTGAAGGCCCTCACCGCCCGCTTCTCGGGAGGCGCCAATGACCGATGACCTGATCGCGCGCCTCTCCAACGACCTGCGGCCCATGCCGAAGCGGGCGATTCCCCGCCGCCTCGCCCTCGGCCTCGCGGCCGGCGCGGTCGTCGCCGCGATCGCCATGCTGGCCTGGCTCGGCCTCCGGCCCGACCTCGCCGAAGCCGTATTCGGCATGATGTACTGGTGGAAGTTCGCCTACACGGCGCTCTTCGCCGCCCTCGCCTTCTGGGCGGCGGCCCGCCTCGCCCGCCCTGGCGGCAGCATGCGCAGGCCCATGCTCGCGCTTTTCGGGCTGATCGTCCTTGCCGGGGCCATGGGCATCGGCCAGCTCATCGTCATGCCGCCCGAGATGTCGCGCCAGCTGGTGATGGGCAGCAGCGCCCTGCTCTGCCCCTTCTACATCGCGGCCCTGTCGATCCCCATCTACGCCGCCACGGTGCTGGTGATGCGCCGCCTCGCGCCGACCAACCTTCCCGGCGCCGGCCTCGCCGCCGGCCTGCTCGCCGGCAGCGTCGCCGCCTGGGTCTATGCCTTCTCCTGCGTGGAGAACGGCATGCCCTTCCTTGCCATCTGGTACACCACCGGCATCCTCATCGCGGCGATCGCAGGGGCGGTGCTCGGGAGATGGGCGCTGAGGTGGTAGGTTCCACCCATCCTCCCCCCAAGGCGGGAGAGGATGACGGTGCTGCAAGGGTCGCGCCCCCTACTCGCCCCTGGCCGCCCAGTTCACGCCGCGGCGGAGGATCGTCGCCATGTTGGCGTTCTCGAACTCGCTGGCGCGGTGCCCGAGCGTCGAGTGGAACACCCGGCCGGCGCCGTACATCCGCTTCCACACCACCGGCATCACCACGCCGGCCGTCCATGCCGCGTGCTGGCCGGAGAAGGTAGTGGTGGCAAGCACTTCGACCGAGGGGTCCATGTGCATGTAGTACTGCTCGGACGTGTAGGGGAACGAGGCCGGGATGCCCTGCATGATGGGGTCGTCCGCCTTCACCACATCGACGTTGTAGTCGATGATGTTGCCCGGGTGCGCCACCCACTGCCCGCCGACCACGAACTGGTACTCGACCGCGTCGCGGAACGCATCGCTCATCCCGCCATGGTGGCCGGCAAGCCCGACGCCGCCCTCGATCGCCTTGACCAGGTTCTGCAGCGGCTCCTTCTCGATCTTGCTCATGGTGTAGATCGGGATGATGAGGCTGAGCTCATGGATCGCCGGGTCGGCCAGCACCGCGAGGTCGGTCTCCACGCGCACCGAGAACCCGTCTTCGTGCAGCCATCGGCGGTAGATGGCCGCGCATTCTTCCGGGTCATGCCCGTTCCAACCACCCCAGACGATCAAAGCACTGCGCATCGGAAAGACTCCCGCCGAAAACGGCGCGGAGAGTAGCCGAAACGAGACCTTAGTCCAGTGCGGAAGTCGGGTTTGACCTCACCGGTGCGTCGCGAACGCCCAGAGCTTCAGCAGCGCGAAATTCACGCCCGCAGTGAGCCCCAGCACGATCACCGAACCCACCGCCGTCGCCACCCCGAGCACCGAATAGGCCACCCACGAGAACAGCGAGACCAGCACGATCGCGCTGAGCTGCACCGCGACATAGCGCGGGAATGCCTGCCCGTGCGCCGCGTCCGAACGGAAGCTCAACCGCCGGTGCAGCAGGTACACGGGCCCAATGAACGCCGCATAACAGAGGGCCGCCATCAGCCAGTCCGGCACGCCCGTACGGAGCGAGATCATCACCGTCGTCACCGCGGCGAGGCCCAGCGCCCCTGCCCCGCCGACGAGCACGAACCAGCCGAGCTCGCCGGCCACCCGCCGCTCGCGCGTCTGCTCCAGCGTTCCCCGCATCAGGCTTTCGAGCGACATGCTCATCGCCGACCTCTGACCGACCTTCGCCGAACATCCCCCCGCCACCTTGCCAAACCCTTGGTACGAACCCGTGACAGCCGCGCATGGTTGCCGGGTCGTGAACACGAATGCCCAATCCCCCTTCCCGCGCCCGCCGAACTTGCTAAGCTCCCCTGACCACTGGAGTTGCGCGGGTGGCCGTAGGGAGACGTCCGGCCGTTGTTACAGCGGCGTTGCAAACCAGTGCGAAAAGCATCCGGGCATCGGATTCAAGCCACAAGGACAGGGACATGAAACGACTTCTGTTGGGCGCTACGGCGCTGGCATTCACGACCGGGTTCACCGGCGCTGCGCAGGCCGAGTTCTCGCTCAGAATCCTGCACATCAACGATTTCCACTCGCGCTTCGAATCCATCACCGGCACCGACTCCAACTGCGACGCGGAGGGAGAGACGGCGGGCGAATGCTTCGGTGGCGTAGCGAGGCTGAAGACCGCCATCGACCAGGAGCGCCAGAAGTCACGGGACGCCAGCGAGAACGTCGTACTGCTGTCGGCCGGCGACAACTTCCAGGGCTCGCTCTTCTACACCCAGTACAAGAGCCAGATCGTCGCCGATTTCATGAACGACATGGGCTTCGACGTGGTCGCCACCGGCAATCACGAGTTCGACGACGGCCCGGCCGAGTATGCGAAGTTCCTCGGAGCGGCGGAATTCCCCATCATCGGCGGCAACTTCGACACCTCGGCCGATCCTGACCTGCAGGGCCGCCCGCGCGGCGTCATCGTCCTCAATATCGGCGGCGAGAAGGTCGCCGTGGTCGGCGCCACCACCGAGGAGACGCCCGAGATTGCGTCGGTCGGCGACGTCGAATTCCAGAGCGTCACCGAGTATGTGAAGGGTGCCATCGGCGCGCTTGAAGAGGCCGGGATCAACAAGATCATCGTGCTCTCGCACATCGGCTACAATGTCGACCAGGAACTCGCCAAGGCGGTCTCCGGCATCGATCTCATCATCGGCGGCCATACCCACACCTTCCTCGGCACCGGCGAGGGTGAGGCGGGCCCCTACCCCACCATGGTCAAGAACCCCGACGGCATCGACGTTCCTGTCGTGCAGGCCGGCCAGTATGCCAAGGTGCTGGGCGACCTGAAGGTCACCTGGGACGATGAGGGCAAGGTCACGGCGGCCACCGGCGCGCCGATCCTGCTCGACAAGTCGATCGAGCCCGACCAGGGCTTCGTCGACCGCCTCGCGGAACTCGGCAAGCCGCTCGAGGAGCTGAAGGCCAAGGTCGTCGGAAGCGCCGCCGAGGAGATCGTCGGCGATCGCAACGTCTGCCGCGTGCAGGAATGCTCGATGGGCAACCTCGTGGCCGATGCGCAGCTCGACCGCGTCAAGGATCAGGGCGTCACCATCTCGTTTGCCAACTCGGGTGGCCTCCGCGCCTCCATCGATGCGGGCGACATCACCATGGGCGAAGTGCTGACCGTGCTGCCCTTCTCCAACACGCTCGCCACCTTCAAGATCAACGGTTCGGGCATCGTCGCGGCGCTCGAGAACGGCCTGAGCCAGATCGAGGACATCGCCGGCCGCTTCCCGCAGGTCGCCGGTCTCAAGTACACGTTCGACAAGTCCAAGGAGCCCGGCTCGCGCCTTGTCGGCGACGTGCTGGTGCAGGATGGCGACAACTGGGTGCCGATCGATCCGGCCAAGGAATACGGCGTCGTGACCAACAACTACGTGCGCGGCGGCGGCGACGGCTACGACGTCTTCGCCACCGACTCGACAGACGCCTACGACTTCGGCCCGCCGCTGGAGCAGGTACTGGCCGACTACATCGCCAAGC
>JAEYTN010000593.1 GCA_023433985.1 Pseudomonadota bacterium
TCACAGTTGATCGGCAAGCAGGCGGAGGCGGAAGGTCTCGACAAGATCTTCACCGAAGCCGGTTTTGAGTGGCGAGCCGCCGGCTGCTCGATGTGCCTCGCCATGAACCCCGACAAGCTGAAGCCGCAGGAACGCTGCGCCTCGACCTCGAACCGCAATTTCGAGGGCCGTCAGGGCTTCAAGGGACGCACCCACCTGGTGTCCCCGCAGATGGCTGCCGCGGCCGCGATCGCGGGCCACTTCGTCGACATCCGCGAGTGGCAGTGACGCCAAACCAGTGGACGGAGCGCGTTGCTCCGTCCCTCGACGATTTCGAGGAGGTCGCCGCGGCCGCCTTTGCGGCGCTCCCCGAGGAGTTCCGCACCCTTGCCGGCAACGTGCCGTGCGTGGTCTCGGAGTTTCCCGACGAGGAGACGATCCGGGAGATGGAACTCGAGAGCGAGTTCGACATCCTCGGGCTGTTTCGCGGCGTCGGGCTGCCGCAGGGTGGCGCCGCCGGCTACACCGGCCAGCTTCCCAACCAGGTCTGGCTCTATCGCCGGCCGATCCTCGACTACTGGGCCGAGTCCGAGCACGGCGAAACGCTAGGCGAGATCATCACCCACGTACTGGTGCACGAGATCGGTCACCACTTCGGCTTTTCCGACGAAGACATGGAAGCAATCGAGGCCGCGGCAGAGCGAGAGTAGGGCTCCGTCCGCTTACCTTCCGGTCGCGCGCAAATCAGCGTAGATTCTTACGGTCCGCGGAGGGGCGGATGAGGGGGATCGACGATGCATTTCAACGTGAACTGGATTGCGGTGATCGCGGCGGCGGTTGCCAGCTTCGCCGTGGGCTCGGTGTGGTACATGGCGCTGAGCCGGCAGTGGCTCGCGGCGTCGGGTCGTACACGCGAGGATATCAACGCGCGCGACATGGCGCCGTTCATCATCGGCTTCATCTGCCAGCTGGTGATGGCCTATTTCATGGCGCTGGTGACACCGGCGCTGTTCGGGCCGGTGTCGGTGTGGTCGGGCCTGCTCGCCGGGGCGCACATGTGGCTGGGCTTCGTCATCACCACCATGATCCTCAACCATCGCTATCAGGGCCGTCCGTGGTCGCTGACCGCCATCGACGGCGGCTACCTGTTGCTGGCGCTGCTGGCACAGGGGATCGTCATCGGGCTCTTCGGAGGCGGGGGAGCGCCGGCGGCCTGAGCTGTTCGATTGGTGGAACAGCTCCAACCGAACGGCGTTTGTCAGATGAGAGGAGAGCTGGCGAATGACTTTTCGAGAGAAAGCAAAGTTCATCGATTTTCCGTCGATCGCTCTGATCATCCTGGCGATCGGCCTGCCGGCCGCCATAGCACTGGCGGTGTAGTCCGGTTGCAACCGGCCTGAAACTCGCTTAGAAGAACTGTCTCGTCCGAACGACAAAGGGAGGGGCGAATGATGCTGTGCTATCGACCTCGCCCCTTCGGGACGCCCGTGCACCGTTAGGTCGCACACCCGTTCCTGAGTGGACCCGGACCGCCTTTCGGTCCCTGCCTGCCGCGAACTGACGCGGTACCCACCTTCGCTTCAATCGGGACCGGTACGGCGCATTGTTGCGCGTCCGGACATGAGACATGGCTCGTTTCAAAATCGACTTCCGCGCCGAGGCTTTTCGCAAGGTGCTGGGCTTCACGTTCAGCCACTGGCAGAAACAGCCCATCCGCATCGCCCTCATTACTGTCTGCGTGCTGGGCGAAATCCTCGCCGACCTGCTGACGCCGCTGTTTGCCGGCCGCCTCGTCGAGGCCGTAGCGAGCGGCGCGGCGACAAGCGAGGTCGCGTGGAACGGTGCGGTGACGGCGTTCCTGGTCCTCGCCGGACTCGGCTTCATGGGCGTGCTGCTGCGCCAGGCCATCTTCATGCTCATCATCCGCCTGACGCTGCGCATGATGAGCGACGTCGTCACCCACGCCTTCCGCCGGGTGCAGCGCTTTTCGTCCGACTGGCACGCCAATGCGTTCGCCGGCTCGACGGTGCGCAAGATCACGCGAGGCATGTGGGCGCTGGACCAGCTCAACGACACGATGCTGATTGCGCTGCTCCCTTCGCTGGTGATGCTGATCGGCTCGACGGTGCTGCTCGGCATCTTCTGGCCGCTGATGGGGCTGATCGTAGGGGTCGGCTCGCTGATCTACATCGCCGTGACCGTCACGCTCTCAACCGCCTGGGTGGCCCCGGCCGCAAGCCTCGCCAACATGTGGGACACGCGCATGGGCGGGGCGCTGGCTGACGCCATCTCATGCAACGCGGTAGTCAAGGGCTTCGGCGCCGAGACGCGCGAGGAAGCGCGGCTCAAGACCGTGCTCGACAAGTGGCGGAAGCGCACCGACCGGACATGGCACCGTGGCACCTTCAACGGCACCGTGCAGAACACGCTGCTGTGGGGGATGCGCATCTCGATCATCGGCGCCGGCCTCTACCTGTGGCAGGCGGGCGTCGCGGCCGCCGGCGACATCACGTTCGTCATCACCAGCTTCCTGGTGCTGCAGGGCTATCTGCGCGATATCGGACAGCACGTACGCAACCTGCAGCGCTCGGTGAACGACATGGAAGAGCTGGTGCGGCTGGATGATGAGCCGCTCGGCATTGACGACCGTGCCGGCGCCCGGCCGATCGCCGTCAAGGCGGGTGACATCGCCTTCGAGCATGTCGACTTCCACTATGGCGTGCACAGCCGGCCGCTCTACCAAGGCCTCGACATGACCATTCGCCCCGGCGAGCGCGTCGGTCTCGTCGGTCATTCGGGCTCGGGCAAGACCACGTTCGTGAAGTTGATCCAGCGCCTCTACGACGTGACCGGTGGCCGGGTGACGGTCGATGGGGTCGACATCCGCGATGTCGAGCAGGCCTCGCTGCGCCGGCAGATCGCCATCGTGCAGCAGGACCCGGTGCTGTTCCACCGCTCGCTGGCGGAGAACATCGCCTATGGCCGGCCCGAGGCGACGCGTGACGAGATCGTGGAGGCGGCGAAGCTCGCCAACGCCCATGACTTCATCGCCGGCCTGCCCAAGGGCTACGAGACGCTGGTGGGCGAACGCGGCATCAAGCTCAGCGGGGGCGAGCGGCAGCGCGTGGCGATTGCGCGCGCCTTCCTGTCGAACGCCCGCGTGCTGATCCTCGACGAGGCGACCTCGAGCCTCGACAGCGAGAGCGAGTTGCTGATCCAGCAGGCGATGGACCGCTTGATGGTCGGCCGCACCACGCTGGTGATCGCGCACCGGCTGTCCACCGTCCGCTCGCTCGACCGACTGCTGGTGTTCGACGGCGGCAGGATCGTCGAGGAAGGCACGCATGCCGAGCTGGTGAAGCGCCAGGGCGGCATCTACCGCCGGCTGTTCGAGCGGCAGGCCGGTGAACTGGTCAAGGGGTTGGAGGCGGCGGAGTAATCCGCCGCACTTCCCTTCCATCGGCAAATGCCGATATAAGGCGGCATGGCCAAACTCCCCCTCTCCATTCTCGACCTTGCTCCGGTGTCGGAAGGCACCTCCACGCCCGACGCGCTGCGCCAGATCATCCGGCTGGCGCAAGTCGGGGACGAACTGGGCTTCGCCCGCGTCTGGTATGCCGAGCATCACGGCATGCCGTCGATTGCCTCGAGTTCGCCTGAGGTGCTGATCGCGACCGCGGCCGCCAGTACGGAGCGCATCCGCGTCGGATCGGGCGGGGTAATGCTGCCCAACCATGTGCCGCTCAGGGTGGTCGAGACCTACTGCACGCTCAACGGGCTCAACCCGGGACGCGTCGATCTCGGCATCGGCCGGGCGGGCGGCAGCGACGGGCGGACGCTCTCGGCACTGCGCTCGGTGGGCGGGGAGTATTTCGCGCAGGAGCTAGCCGAGATGCTGGCCTTCGACGAGGGCAATTTCGCGCCGGACCACCCGTTCCATCCGATCCGGGTGGCGCCCGAGAACGTGGCGCTGCCCCCGATCTGGCTGCTTGGCTCGTCAGGCGCCAGTGCGCAGGCGGCGGGGCAGCTGGGCGTCGGCTATTCCTTCGCGGCGCATTTCAGCGCCACCCCGGCAGGACCGGCCTTCGACGCCTATCGGGCCGCGTTCACCCCGACCGAGGCCTTTCCGAAGCCGCATGCGATCATCGCCGTCTCGGCGCTGGTGGCGCCGACCGACGAGGAGGCGCAGTTTCTTTCGGGCTCGCAGGAGCTGAGCTGGGCGCTGTTCCACTCGGGCGAGATCCGCAAGCTCGTGTCGCCCGAGGAAGCAGCGCAGCACGTCTATACCGAGCAGCAGAGGCGCATCATCGAGAGCCAGCGGAAGCTCTGGATCGTCGGCTCGCCCGAGACGGTGAAGCGCGAGATCGAGGCGAAGGTGGCAGAGTCGGGCGCCGACGAAGTCATGGTCGCCACCACCGCGTGGGACTACGACAGCCGCCTCAGATCGTACCGGCTGCTGGCGGAGACCTTCGGGCCCTGAGCCCTCAGGCCGCCACGCGCACCGGCACGGCCGGCTGGAACAGCATCTTCACGTGGTTGCGGGCCATCAGCATCTGCTCGGGCAGAACTTCGGGCTGGCCGAGCGACTTGCTCATGATGATGCCGCCGTCGATGGAGCAGCAGATCATGCGGGCGAGCTTGTCCACCTCTACCGGCTCGCGCGAGGGATAGACCGCGAGGATGTCGCGGATCATGCCCTCGAAGAAGCCGTTCCAAGCTCGGACCGTCTCGGTGACGCGAGCCCGCAGTTCGCGGTCGAACAGCCGGTCTTGATAGGTCATGGTGGCGACGAGGCAGCCGGGATGTCCGCCCGGCAGCGCTGCCATGTATTCGGCGAACAGGGTGAGGCCGATCAGCAGCCGCTGCAGCGGGTCGTCGCTCAGCTGGTTGGCGCGGCCGAAGACGTTCTCGAGCAGCCGGTCGTTCTGCTCGTTGTAGCGGGCGAGCAGGCCGCGGGCGAGTTCGTTCTTGTCCTTGAAATGGTAGAAGAAGCCGCTCTTGGTGATGTCGAGCTCGGCGATGATTTCATCGATCGACGTGGCGCCAAATCCCTTGGCGAGCACCGCTGCTTCGGCGATGTCCAGGATGCGTTCGCGCGTCTCGTTCCCCTTACGCATGGCGAATTCCCTAGTGGAGTACTGTACCTGAGGTAGGGTTTTGACCCTGAACGTAAGATGACTGACCGCCGCGACAAGTGCAGGTTGCGGGCTAACCCGTTCGCGCAGATGCTTATTTTGGTATCACTCGGGACTGCACCATCCGCCCGCTATCAAACAGCCGATTGAATCGTCACAACTACGTCACACAGCGCGGGACACGCGACCATTACGGCGCCCCGCAAGACCTGACGGAGTACACACGATGCATTCGCGATTGGAAATGCTGCCCCAGCTCAAGGGCCAGATGTTCCTCACGGATGGTGGCATCGAGACCCACCTGATCTTCAACGAGGGCGAGGACCTGCCCGACATGTCGGCCTATCTGCTCAACATGAGCGAGCGCGGCCGCGAGAAGATGCGCGAGTATTATCGCGCCTACATCCCCATCGCCCAGAAATCCGGCCAGGGCTTCCTGTTCGACACCAACACCTGGCGTGCCAGCCCCGACTGGGGTCACCGGCTCGGCTACGATGCCAAGGGCCTGCGGGCGGCCAATGTCGCAGCAGTGGAACTTTGTCAGGAGATGCAGGCCGAGTTCACCGCGGCGGGGGTCAAATCCATCATCTCCGGCGTGCTCGGGCCCCGGCGCGACGC
>JAEYTN010000069.1 GCA_023433985.1 Pseudomonadota bacterium
GAAGGCAAGCCCATGAGCGATATGACGCTCTCCAAGGTGCTGAAGCGCATGGGGCTCGACGTTACCCCGCACGGCTTTCGGTCCACGTTCCGCGATTGGGTGTACGAGGAGACCGACACGGCTCGTGAAGTGGCTGAAGCGGCTCTTGCACACGCGGTAGGGGACGAGACGGAAAAGGCCTATCGGCGCGGTGACGCTCTAGAAAAACGCCGGAAGCTGATGCAGGAGTGGGAAAGCTTCTGCTTCCCCGCGTCCAAGACGGGCGATGACGTCCAAAAAGCTGCGGCGTAGCCCTGTGGATAAAGTAGGGGCGCGGGCAGTTCGACTGCGGCTCCCTTACTAAGGGCGTCGCCCGGAAAACTGCTACGACGAAAACAGCCCCCGAATTTTGTTGCCGCGCGGACGAACTAGGACAGGCTGGGTCTCAGTTCAACCGAACGGACACTCACGATGACACACGAACATGCCCGCGACCGCCTCATCCGGCTGAAGGAGGTAATGGCCCAGACGGGCTATGGCAGGACCTCCATCTACGAGATGATGAAAGATGGTCGCTTCCCCTTGCCGGTCCGCGACGACGGAGCCCTGCGCTTCTCGGAAAATGAGGTGCAGGCTTGGATCGGCGAACGCAAAGCTGCCCGTATTCATAAGTGGGTGGCGTGACCATGAAGTCTGACCTGCTAGCCCGGGGGCGTGATCGAGGCCCGGGGCCCCAACTGCCAGGCCCATAGCTCCGCGGCCGACACGGGCTTTGCCTCATCAACCCCTACCGGGGCCACTGCCACCACGAGCGTTGCAAGGACCTAAAGTCGGCCGACTTTGAGGTCCTGATGGCCAACCAGTATGAGGAAGCCATCCCAGGACCGGGTGAAGCGCGGCGAGCTGGTAGAAGCCGAAGGCGTGTTGCGGGACGCAGCGGGCGAAATCGTGCCCAGGACGGCCCGGGGCTTCATGGCCCGCCACCAGTTCATGGACGTGGCGCCCTTGGGGGACCTGGACATGCTGGCGGTGAACCGCTCGGCGCAGGATTACGAACTGCGGCGCAACCGGACACCCGATTGGTGCCGCCAGCTGAACGAACGCTACTGCACGGTGCCCACCATCAACGGCGTGGTGGACCTGGAGCCCGACGCGGACGCATCAGTCCACTTCAACGTTATTCAGATCAGTTACTTCCGGACCTTCAACGACAATCACACGGTGCCGGGCAAGAACGCGGACGACAACGGCCTGGGCACGGCCTGGCTCCTGAGCCCCTCCCGGCCCCAATACACGCGGTTGGGCTTCTGGATGCCTGGGGAAGAGCCGGCGGGCGCCCTGAACCTGTGGAGCGGCCTGGTGATGACCAAGCCCCCGACCTCGGCGCGCCTGGTTACCGAATACGTCCACGAGGTTGTCGCGGCGGGGCGGGACTTCGTCCGCGACTACGTCCTCGACTGGCTGGCCTGGAAGCTCCAGAACCCGCTGTGCAAGCACGGCGTCAACCTGGTCCTGTTTGGCCCCAAGGGCACGGGCAAGTCCACCCTCGGCGAGCTGACGATCGACATGCTGGGTAGGAAATATGCCATGTCGATCAGCAGCGATAAGCACTTGCTGGGGCGCTTCAACGGCCATCTGGAGGGCAAGGTGATGCTCCTGGTCGATGAGGCCCTTTTTGACAAGAACCCGGCTGTGGGCTGCAAATACAAGGACCTCACCACCAAGGAAACAATGCAGCTCGAGCGCAACGGGATTGACGCGCGGACGGTCGCAAACATGCTGTCGTTCATCGTCACGTCCAACAGACTGGCGGGCGTCTCGTTCGAGCCTATGGATCGGCGTTCGAGTGTGATGGAAGTGTCCCCGGTCCATCGCAACGACACGGCCTATTTCCGGGCGCTGTGGGAGGAGTGGAATGACGGCGGGCGCGAGGCGTTCATGCAGGAGCTGTTGGCCCGCGACGTGTCCCGCTTCGACCCGCGCATTCCGCTGGACCTCCCCGAGAAGGCCGATATGGCGCAGACCACGGCAGACGTTCCCACCCGCTGGTGGATCGACGTGCTGGCGGCTGGAGCCCTGCCCGGGGGCGGCGACTGGACCAAGCCGGCGACGGTGCTCAACATCGACCTGGAGGCGGCCCATGCCGCCTGGTGCAGCCTCAACGCCTGCAAGCCGGCGTCCCGCCCCGAGCTGGCGCGACGGGTTAACGAGCTGTGTCCGAGCCGCAGCCCCATCCGCACGGCGGCGGCGGGTCGGCCGCGCGGCTACGTCTACCCTCCGCTGGAGGAGTGCCGCAGGCTCGCCGGGGTCTCGATGGGCAGCGGCGAAACCGCCGTCCCGTCCAGGCACGTCCAGGCATAAGGGGACCCTCCTGGACGGGGCTAAGTTATTGCACCCACTTGCAAAAACTACCCTTGTCCAGGGGGTCCAGGTATTTTCTCAATTAATACGTGGGGAGTCCTAAAGGATAGAAATGACTCCTCATATAAGAAGGAACCCGGGCGTTTTGCATGGACCCCCGGACCTCCCCCCTCAAAACCCCAGTTTTCTGGCCTTCTCCACCGCTCGAACCCACCCATCCCAAATTCCCTCCTCCTGGACGGCCTGCCAGGCCATGACCATTTCGCGGCTCAACAGCGCGAGCTGGGCCCGGACATCGGGTCGGATCGTCAGGTCCGAGGGCAGGCCGAAGGAGCGCGGCGTCACCACCTGGATGATGCCCCGGAAGGTCGGGTTATCTAGCAGCGCCTGGGGGACTTGCTGGGCGCGCAGCAGGCGCACCAGGGCCCGCCTCGCCGCCTTGGGGGCGTAGACCCCCGGGTCCTTCGATGGGTGATCCCGGCGCCGCTGGGCCGAGCGGCCCCGGTGGCAGCACGATGTGGAACGACTTGTCCGCTGAGGGAGGCGCGGCGACCTGCCGGCAGCTAGTTGTCTAGTTACCAGACGATCCCTCATAGCCCACTGGTCGCGATTTTCATCCGATATGTGAGACCTCCAGGCCGTCACCGGCTCCGAAGGGTTGCCACTGCCAGCAGCCACCTCTCGTGAGCTTTGTGGTCCTGCTCTGGCGCCCGGCTGTACTGAACAAGCGCGGCGACCAAACTGCTTCGCTCTTTTTCAGTCTGGCAGAGGTCGAGAAGCGGGGTTAGGACATCTCGGCAGTCATTCACAATCTTGGCAACCTCCAACGGGTCGAACGTCTCGTCCTTTGACACCGTTGGCAGAGGGTCAGCGGCTCCCCGTTTCACCTTCCGGCCGTCAGCGCGAACCCGCTTACCCTTTGCCCGCTCCGCACCAAATTGCCAGGTCGAGGGGCCCACCTCCGCTTGCTCAGTCCATTCAGGTGGCGGGTCGCCGGCGTCACGCGCCCGCCTCGGTAGCTCATCACGCAGCAGCAGGGCCCAGGCCTCGTTCTGTGCCCGGTCGATCTGGAGCCGTCGGAACTTCCACCGCAGCCAGTCCATGATCGCCGGCGCTAGGCGGCGCGACCCATTCCAGTGAAGAAGCTCGCCCTGGAAGGCCATCTCGTGTTCGAGGAGGTCGATGGTGCGCCCGTGCACCCACGGGTCCTTCTTCCACTGGTCGCGCAGCCGGTTGGCGCCCCGCTTTGCCTCGCTGCGGGCGAAGTCGGCGTAGCTGATCTTGCCCGCTTGCATGTCGTCGAATTGGCGCTGGCGGTATACTCGCGCGGCCTTGGGGCCGGCGTGGCGCAGGCAGCGCGTATGGCCGACGAGCGGGGCGTGCCGACATGTGCCACCACGTCGGGTCCGGGCACCGCAATGCAGGGCCAGGGCGCCGCCGCGGCCCGCGAGCGCCCGACCTTCCTGGAACCGCGTCTGGTGAACTTCATCTTGGAAAGGGTAGTCCGCCACGCGACGCTAGCCGAAGCTTGTTTACATGGGTTTTTTACCCCTGTTCGTTCCTTGACCGAGGGAAATCGGGGGCCAGCATCCTTCTCCCGTGGAGATGACCTGCGACACACACGACCCCTGCCACCCGGCGTGACCGTCTACGTGATCGAAACCGCCGTCACTATAGCGAAGACCGCCCCATCATGGACCACCCACTTGTCGAGATGCCCGACGGCAGCATGCACCGGCGTCGAGATGGCCGAGTGGACCGAGCCCTTCGTCGGGCGTCGTCCAGCAGCGGCGCCTGGATGAAGGGGAGCCTTGGTTCACCGGTGACTAGTGATAAACCTAGCTGTGTGGGGCCGGTGCGCATTGACGCCAAGGAGCATCACGCGATAGGGCCATTCCTGGTGTGAGGGCTTAATTTGAAGTATCTTTTGTGGGCAGCGCTGCCCGTTGCCGCTTTGGCGGGCGTGCTTTGCTGGGTAGTGTTTTTCAAAGTAACGGATGCCAAAACTCCTACTACTCAACTAGAGTGTAGCCTGGACTACGTGAACAAGCTTGGCCCTAGGGGAATTGATCGAATTACGATTGCACAGTGGGGCTTCGACTACGAGATACTCTCGCCAGTTGCATTCCAGCAAAAGCACGGCCACGACACTTATAGCTGGATGGTCGCTGCAAACGTCGCCTGCCGCGACGGTTGGGATAAAGACGAAGCCGGCAACGCAGAAGCGGCTGCCGGCGAGGCGATTTCTCATTGGCTGAGAAATGGCGGCCAGTGACGACGGCAGTCCGTGCCAGACCTTACTGGGATGCTAGCTCGTCTTGGCCAATGCGGCCGCGACCCGGCGGAAGCGCTCCAGCGCCGTCTCCAGATTTTCGATGATTTCCTCGGCCACCTCGTCTGGTGGCGGTAGGCTATCGGGGTCGATGTGGTTGTCGCCCTTGAGCCAGAAGATGTCGAGGTTGAGCTTGTCGCGCGCCGCCAACTCGGCGTAGCCGAACCGCCGGAAGCGATCGCTTTCCTCGCGCGTGTGCCGCAGGTGGCCCGGCCGGTAGGCGGCGACGAATGCGTCTAGGTCGGCGCGCTTTAATGGGCGCTCGCGCAGGGTGAAACGCTGGTTGGTGCGGAAGTCGTAGACCCACAGCTCTTCGGTGGCGATCCGCTCGCCGGCTGCCACCTTGTCGAAGAAGAGGACATTCGCCTTCACGCCCTGCTTGTAAAATATCCCGGTCGGCAGGCGCAGCAGGGTGTGGAAGTTGAAATCCTTGAGCAGGCGGCGGCGGATGGTCTCGCCCGCGCCGCCCTCGAACAGCACGTTATCCGGCAGCACCACGGCGGCGGTGCCGCCCGGCTTGAGGATGGTCATGATGTGCTGGAGGAAGTTGAGCTGCTTGTTCGAAGTGGTGACGGTGAAGTCCTCGCGGACATAGTCCTGCCGCTCCGTCTCGATCTGGCCTTCCGCGTTGATGGTCCGGTACGACTGCCGCTTGCCGAAGGGCGGATTGGCCAGCACGAGGTCGAAACGCTGGTCAGTTCCCTGTAACAGGGCGTCGCCCTGCCGCACCGGGGATCGGTCGCCGCCGATGCCGTGCAGATAGAGGTTCATGGCGCAGAGGCGCACCACGTCGGACACGATGTCGGTGCCGTGCAGCATCTCCTCGCGCAGGCGGCGCGACACGGTCCGGTCATGCGCGGCCGGCTTGTTTTTCATGTGCTCGTATGCGGCGAGTAGGAAACCACCAGTCCCGCAGGCGGGGTCGCAGACCGTCTCGTTCGGGTCGGGGTCCACCACCTCGACCATTGCCTGGATCAGCGGGCGCGGGGTAAAATATTGGCCTGCGCCGCTTTTCACCTCGCCGGCATTGCGCTCCAGCAGGCCCTCGTAGATGGCGCCTTTTACGTCCACGTTGACGCCCATCCACGTCTCGCCGTCAATCAGCGTCACCAGCCGTTGCAGCTTGGCCGGGTCGTTGATCTTGCTCTCGGCCTTGAGGAACAGGGTGCCGACGAAGTCGGTGCGGCGCGAGAGTTCGGACAACGCGTGCTTGTAGTGTGTGTCCAGCGCCTCGCCGGTCTTGCCGCGCAGGGTGGACCACTGGAACTCGACGGGTATCAGCGAGGGCTCGCCCAGCAGCCCGGTGCGCTCCTCGTCCATCTTGAGGAAGAGCAGGAAGCTGATCTGCCCCACATAGTCGCCATAGCCGATGCCCTCGTCGCGCAGGACATGGGCGTAGTTCCAGACTTTCGAGACGAGGGTCTGTTCGTTCATTTGGTGAGTTCCCCTCGGAAGGCGGCGGCGAGGATAGATTGGCGGAGAGAAATAGCCGTGTCATCCGTGAGTCCGATGTCTTCATGGACGCGCGAAAGGTGCTCGAACATCGTCCCGCACTCCCGTTGCTCGGCAACCGGCGGAAGTGGGATCGGCAGCGCTCGACATAGTTCCAGCGTCAGGTTGACCTGACCTGCCGATGTTTTGGCCCGCGATGATAGCCAGTTCTGCGCAACGTCACTGAGCAAAACGAGCGCCAAAAATCTTGGACCCACGCCAGGCACAGGCCGAAAGCGGGCGATGGCCTGATTGATATTCCACTCTCGATAGTCGTCAGGAACGACACTGACCTGGCCCAAAGGAGGACCAACGATATTCATAAGCACATCGCCGGGGTAGCAGATGGACCTTCCCAAGAGGCCCGAATGAACATTCGTCGCCACATAGACCGGTTGGGAGAAGTCGAGCGCTCCCGTTTCCGTCAGGTTGGTCACCCGCACAAATGGCACAGTTCCCTCTAGGCTGTCAGCCTCTGAGGACTTAGGCGGGGTCGTGCCCTTTGTGATGAAGTCGCATAGCTGTTCGGCCGCAGTCCATGTCCACCCCTCTGGCAACGCCGGCAACCCATCGGTGTCCGGCCCCGACGGCTCAACGTACTTTTTTCGGGCGCTCTTCGGGTCGGCCTGCCAGCGGGCGCGGCGCTCGGCGAGGATGCGCTGGAGCAGTTCGGCGCCGGTCTCGCCCGGCGGGTTCCGCCGCCGCCAGTCGCCGGTCAACTCCCCCGTCACAGCCGCCTTGAGCAGCGATTTCCGGTAGGTCTCGACCCCCGCTCGCGCCTCGGCCAACGCGGTCTCGCCTTCGTCGATGTTCGCAAACAGCGCATCGATGCGCGCGACAATTTCGTCTTGCTTGGCGGTGTCGGGGATCGGCACCGGGAACGCACCGACCACGTCGAAATCTATGCGCGGCCGGTCGCCCGTCACAATGTTGGCAGCGTAGGAGAGGTAGCGCTGACTGTGGAGGCTCAATGCAAGATACCGGGCATTCACGCCAGGCTTTGGTCGAAGCACGAGCAGTTCCCCTGAACAGGCCCCCTGCCGATCAGCTACCCACACCTTGTTGAGGTAAGGGCGGAGCCGTCCGTACAGAACGTCGCCTGACCGAAATGCCGAGCCAGCGCTCCGCATCTCGGCGAAGGCGCCGACCCCGTTCAACCGCATCTCGTGGGACGGGATGTGTTCGAGGCCGACGAATGGAAGTTCGCTGTTGCGGTCCGGCGGGCACTTCTCGCTACACTTGGTGACCAGGTCGCCCAGCCGCTCCCAGCGCCACCCAGCGGGTAGCTCCCAAGGTCCCATAACCGGCCGAGCATCCGCCGCAGCCTTTTTACCCCGCGCCAAAGTCAGCCCCTACTTGCCTGCCGCTTACGCCACCAATGCGGCCGGCAACTCATCCATGATCGTCTCGAGCCGTTCGCCGAAGGCGCGACGCGCGGCAATCACGCCGCCGCGTCCGGCAAAGCCTGGCTCTTCCTGAAGGTCGCGCAGGGAAAGGTCAATATTGGCGGCGAGGTGATCGCGGATGGCCTCAAGCCATCCCAACTGCTCGGCCGTGTATTCGCGGCCCGCGGTCTTTTCACGCCCCAGCCAGAGGTTGAACCGGCCCGCCAGCTCCGCCGAAAGCGGCTGTAGGGTATCACGCTGGCCCAGAGGATAACGCACCAGCGACACGATGTCGGTCAGCACCCGTGCCGGGTTGGCGGTGATCTTGCCCTGCGACAGCCGCTTGTATGCCGCCCAGATCGTGGCCGGCTCCAGCAGCCACGGCGGTCGGGCCAGCGCCGTACGCAGCTCCTCGATGCTGGCATAGGTTAGCCGCTGCGACCGGGCAGGCTTGCCATAGAGCACCGTCAGCGCCGTCAACTCGTCCTGATGCGCGGCGAGGAAATCGGTGAACCTCGTTACCGTGGTCTGGGCCGCCTTGTCGTCGAACCCCGTCGAAATCACCGCGTCGCGGGTGAACTCGTCGATATAGACTTCGCTCTGCTTCTTGAGTTGCACCAGCAACTTGCGCAGGTTCGGCGCGTCAGCCAGCACTCGCAGCGCCGCCTCGCGCAGGCCCTTCGCCGCCTCCTCGACTGCCTTTTCGGTCGTGGCGTTCGGCGCGCCCGCCGCGACCTGGTCGGCATCGATGCTGCTCAGCAGCCGCGCGGCGATGTCGTGCAGCGACTGCCCGCCCGACGCCTGCCGCACCGCGTTCTGGTCATCGGCGTTCAACTTGCGATCGAGCGACGCCAAACGTCCAGCAAGGGTGGACACGAGATCGGGGTCGTTCCGGCCGCTTGCTACGTGCTGCAACAGCGTGTCGAAACTGACATTGCGCTTGCGCTCCAGCGGCTTCGCCACCTGCTTGATGCTCTCGGTGACCCCCACTGCGTCGATAAGGATAAAGCGCTCCTTCTTCGTCGCGTCCGGCGTCACCATCTTCAGGTCGGCGTCGTTGATAGTGCGGACTCCGCGTCCTTTCATCTGCTCGAAATAGAGTGAGGAGCGTACGTCGCGTAGGAAGATCAGGGCCTCGACCGCCTTGATGTCCGTGCCGGTGGCGATCATGTCCACGGTGACGGCGATGCGCGGGTTGTAACTGTTGCGGAACTCGGCGATCAGCCGCTCGGGATCGTCGGCGGCGTAGGTGATCTTCTTGGCAAAGTCGTTGCCCTTGCCGAACACCTGCCGGACGATATGGACGATTTCCTCGGCGTGGTGGTCGTCCTTGGCGAAGATCAGCGTCTTGGGCACCTCGGTGCGGCCGGGAAACAACTCGGTCGGCAGAGTGTCGCGGTAGGTCTCCAGCACAAGCCTGATCTGGTTGGGCGCCACGACGGAGCGATCGAGATCGCCGGGGGCATAGACCACGTCATCGGACAGTTCCTCGTAGCGCTGCCGGCGCGTGTGCCGGTCGCGCAGCGGGACGGTAAAGCCCTTCTCGATCCGCCCGCCCTGCTCGCCGATCTGCGTCCGGATGCGGAACACCTCGAAGGGGACATTCACCTTGTCGATGACGGAGCGCTCGTAGGGGTACTCGGCGACAAGGTTCTGCTGGAAATAGCCGAGGGTGTGGATGGACGGCGTGGCCGTCAGGCCTATGGTGAAGGCGTCGAAATACTCAAGCACCTGGCGCCAGTTGCCGTAGATCGAGCGGTGGCATTCGTCCACGATGACGAAGTCAAACGTCTCGGGCGGTATGGCCGCGCTGTAGGCCACTTCCTTGGCGGCCCCGCCTTGCGCCTCGTACTCACTCGCTTCCTCGTCCTCCTCGGACAGCTCTGCGCCCGTGAGCTGGGCATAGACTCGCTGGATGGTTGAGATGACGACGGACGCGTCTGCGCTGACGCCGCTCGGGCCAAGCTTCTGGACGTTGTAGAGTTCGGTGAACAGGCGGCCGGTGCCGGGCGGTCGATAGGCTTGAAACTCCTTCAGCGTCTGGCGCCCGAGGTTATTCCGGTCCACGAGAAACAGGATGCGCTTTGCCCCGGCATGCGCCAGCAGGCGATAGGCCTGCGTCGCCGCCGTGAAGGTCTTGCCGGCGCCCATGGTCATCTGCACCAGGGCGCGCGGCCGGCTCTCTGCCAGCGACTTCTCCA
>JAEYTN010000090.1 GCA_023433985.1 Pseudomonadota bacterium
TTTTGCATGAATCCGAGGCCGGTATTGTCTGGTGATTCGCTGGTTACGGGTTCTCGACCGGCGAACAAGCGCGACGAATCAGTTGGGGCTCGGCGCGTCTTCCCTCGAGTGCGGAGTTGGCACTTCCGGTCCTCCGGAAGTCCGCAAAAGATTCATAGGTCTTAGGGGCAGCGCATGGTGCCGGACAACCTCCGGAACGTATCGGGATTCGTGGCGCTCTCAGCCAGCCTGGTCACTCTTGTTACCGCCACGCCCGCGCTCGCCCAGGGCATCACTGCCACCAATGTCATGGGCGCCGCCCCCGTCGCCATCGCACTGGGTGCCGGGGCCTTTGCCCTTCTCGCTGCCGCCGTAGTCCGCCGCATGCTGCGCGACGGACGCACCGCGCACGACAAGGCCGCCCAGCAGGTAGCAACGCTGCGGGCTCGCGTCGACGAGTACGAAGCCCTGCTGTCCGGCGCCCGCGAGATGGTAGTGCTCTGGACCGACGCCGCCGCCGGCCCGCGTTTCCTCGGCCAGGCCTCCGTCCTGCTGCCACCCGGCCGCCGCCCGGAAGCCGTGCTCGATTTCGGCTCCTGGCTGGTCGAAGCCGATGCCGACGCCATGGCGCGCGCCATCGAAGGCCTTCGCGTCAACGCCCGCTCCTTCGAGCTGACTCTGCGCACCCGCGACGGCAAGGTCGTGCGCGCCGCCGGCTCGCTGTTGGGCAACGGCACGGCGCTTCGCCTCCGGCCGGCGATCACGCCGGCGCCCGAAGTCACCGCCGTGCCCGACCCCGTGCCGGCGGCCGATCGCGCTACGGCACGCACGGTGCTCGGCAACCTGGCGCGGCCAGCATTCCTGCGCGACGCCAAAGGGCGGCTGGTGTTCGTCAACCAGGCCTATCACGACCTCGCCCGGGCGCTGGGCCGCAAGAGCAACGATGACGAGCCGGCGCAGCTAATCGATTTCACTGCGCTGCAACGCAATGGCGGACGCGAGGCGCTGCAGTTCACGCTTGGTGACCTCGGTCCACACGAGCTGGTCGAATTTCCGCTCGAAGGCGGCTCGGCCGGCTACCTGCAGCCCCGGCCTGCCGCCCCGGCGGCGGACAAGGACGCCAGCCTCGCGCACCTCTCCGCCATCATCGATGCGCTCGCCACGCCCATCGCCATCTTCAACGCCGCCCGCGAACTGGTGCAGTTCAACCGCGCCTACCTCGCGCTGTGGGACCTCGACCCCAACTGGCTGAAGCTCGGAACCGACGAGCGGGTGATCCTCGACAAGCTGCGGACGCTGGGGCGACTCCCCAACGATCCGGACTATCAGGGCTGGCGCGCGAGGCACCTGACCGCCTACCAGCTCAAGGTGCCCAATGAGCTCGAGCCCTGGCACTTGCCCGACGGCCGCACCGTGCAGGTGATCGCCGCTCCGGCCGGCCCGAAGGGTGGCGTGATCTACGTCTTCGAGGACATCACCGACCAGCTCAACCTCAAGAGCCAGCACCGGGCCCTGCTCGACGTCCAGCGCTCGACCCTCAACGCGCTGAGCGAGGCGGTGGCGGTGTTCGGCACCAACGGACGGCTGACGCTGTCCAACCCGCGGCTCTCCACGCTGTGGAGGCTGCCGACCAACCTGCTCGCCGACAACCCGCATATCGACCAGATCAGCGAGGCGGCAGCCAAGGCCCTGCCCGAGGACGGCGCCACCATCTGGCGCGACCTCAAGCGCTCGATCATCGACCTCAACCCCACCCGCTCCGACCAGCAGGGCCGCATCACCCGCGCCGACGGCAAGCTCATCGACTACGCCACCACCCGCCTGCCCGACGGGCAGACGATGATGACCTTCCTCGACGTCACCGAGAGCGCCAACTACCAGCGGGTGCTGAAGGAGCGGAACGAGGCGCTGATCACCGCCGACCGGCTGAAGGACGCCTTCGTGCAGAATGTCAGCTACGAGCTGCGCTCGCCGCTCACCAACATCATCGGCTTCGCCGACCTCCTGGCGTCGGGTTCCGCCGGTGCGCTCAACGACAAGCAGCGCAGCTACACCGACTATATCCGCTCCTCATCGGTCACCCTCGGCGTGCTGATCGACAACATCCTCGACCTGCAGACGGTGGATGCCGGCATCGCCGAGCTGCGGCCCGAGCCGCAGGACATTGCCGTGCTGGTCGAGAAGGCGCGTGCCGGCCTGATGGCCACGGACGGCGCACGCTCGATCAACCTGACGGTCGAGATCGAGCCCGATCTGCCCACGTTCATCGCCGACGGCACGCGCATCGTGCAGGTGCTCTATAACCTGCTTTCGAACGCCGCGCGCTTCTCCGAGCCGGGCGGCGAAATCACGCTTTCCGTTTCGGGCCGCACCGGCCGCATCCAGTTCGTGGTCGAGGACGACGGCGCGCCGATGTCCGACGAAATGCGGGCGGCGATGCTCGGCAACGAGCCTGCCGCTGCGGCAGCCCGCCAGCGGGGCGCCGGCCTCGGGCTGGCCATCGTCCGCGCCTTCGTCTCCCTGCACGGCGGCACGATCAGCCTCGAAAAGCGAGAGCCGCGCGGCAGCCGGGTCATCGTCAGCCTCCCTAGCGACGCCGCCATGGCCGGCGCGGCGGAGTAGCCGGTGACGGAGCCCCTGCTCCTCGCCGACGACGACGCGACCGGCGAGCTTGGCCGGCGGATTGCCGCAGTGCTCAAGCCGGGCGACCTGGTGCTGCTCGACGGCGACCTCGGAGCCGGCAAGACGGCGCTGGCCCGCGCTATCGTCCGCGCCCTGGTGGGCGATCCTGAACTCGACGTTCCCTCCCCCAGTTTCGCGCTGGTCCAGCCCTACGAGGCCCGGGACGTCAGCATCCTCCATGCCGACCTCTACCGCCTCGCCTCCGAGCGCGAGATCGACGAGCTCGGCCTGTTCGACCGCGCGGAGACCATCGTGCTCGTCGAGTGGCCCGAGCGCGCGCCGAGCCTTGCAGACCGCGCCGACCTTACCGTCCGGCTCACCATTCCGCCCAGCGGCGTCGGCCGACTGGCGGAAATCAGTTTCCGCAACGAGCGTCCGTTCTAGCCCGACTGGACAGCACGCACCGCGGCCGGTCAAATCCCGCCATGCGCCGCGACTCGCTCTTCACCATCGCTCCCCACACGCCGTTCCTCCCGACCCTCGTCGATCGGGTGCTGGACGGGACGCTGCTCGGCGACTGGCCGCGCGAGGGAGCGTTCTGGCTCAGCGACGTCACTATTATCCTCCCCACCCGCCGCTCGCGGCTGGCGCTCGCCGCCGAGTTCGCGAGGAAGCTGGGCGGCGTGGTCCTGCTTCCCGATATCCGCACCTTCGGCGGCGAGCATCGTGAGGAGGAGCCATTCCTGCCGCCCTACGACGTGCCAGCGACACCGCCGCCGGCCTCTTCGCTGGAACGGCGGCTGGCGCTTTCGGGTCTCGTCCGCGCCTTTGCCGAGCAGGCCGGCAGCTTTGCCACTCCGCCCAACGCCTCCGAGGTGTTCTGGCTCGCGGACTCGCTGGGCGAGGTCATCGACGACCTCACCATCGAGGGCGTGCCGGCCAGGACACTGCGCGAGCTGGTGCCCGACGAGCTGGCCGGCAACTGGCAGCAGATCCTCGATTTCCTCAACGTCGTGCTCGAGGCCTGGCCCGCCGTGCTCGCCGAACGCGGCAAGATGGACGAAGCCCAGGCCCGCAACGAGCGCCTCGCACGCCAGGTCGAGGCGACGAAGCACCTCTATGGCGACCGCCCGGTGATCGCCGCCGGCTCGACCGGCTCGATCCCCGCCACCGCCAACCTCCTCGCCGCCATCGCCGACCTGCCGCGCGGCGCCCTGGTGTTGCCGGGCCTCGATACGTCGTTCACCGCCGAGCAGCACGATCTCATGCTCAAGGGCAACGGCACCGAGGGGCACCCGCAATTCGGCCTGATGAAACTGCTCCGTCGCCTCGGAGCCGCCGTCTCCGAGGTTTCCGAGCTCGCCGGCGAGCACCCACGCACCGCGCTGGTCCGCGCCGCCCTCGCTCCGGCTGCCGACACGCCGGCCTGGGCGACGATGCGGGAAGCGATCCCGGTAGCCCAGGCGCTCGAAGGCGTCGGCGTTATCGCGGCGCCCAACGCCGACACCGAGGCGCGGGCCATTGCCCTTGCCGCGCGCGCCACGCTGGCCGGGGGCAAGACCGTCGGCATCATTGCCCGCGACCAGACGCTGGCCCGCCGCATCGCGGCCGAGCTGAAGCGTCACGGCGTGGTGGTCGACGATGCCGCCGGCACGCCGCTCTACCAGTCGGGCGCCGGCCGCCTCGCCCGTCAGGTGCTTGCCGTCGCGGCCGGTAACTTCGCCGCGGTCGATACCGTGGCGCTGCTGCGCAATGCCGCCGTCACCCTCGGCCAGGAGGGCCGGGACGTCTGGCGGGCCACCGACGATCTCGACTGGCACCTCCGCCGCAAGCGGCCCCTCGCCGGCCTCGAAGGCCTGCACGGCCTCAGCGAAAGCGAGCCGCTGCACGCGGTGCTCTCCGCCCTCGGCACGGCGCTCGCGCCCGTCACCGCACTCGTCGCCCGACCAAGCCTGACCACTGCCGATCTCGCCGCCGCACTCGTCGCCGCGATGGACGCGCTGACCGATGGCGCCGAGCTCCCCGGCATGGCTGAGTTCCGCCGCTGGGCCGAGGAGGTTGCCGGCCTCACCTATCCCGGGGCCAGCTTCCCGCCGCTCTTCCTCGACAGCGTACTTTCGGCGCTGCTTGCCGGCGCGACGGCCCAGGCTCGGCCCTCCGAGCGGGACGACATCGCCATCTGGGGTGAGCTCGAGGCGCGGCTACAATCGCCCGACTTGATGATCCTCGCCGGCGTGAACGAGGACGTCTGGCCCCCCGTCGCCGATCCCGGTCCGTGGCTCAGCCGCGGCATGCGCATCGGCATCGGGCTCGAGCCGCCGGAGCGCCGGCAGGGCCAGGCAGCGCACGATTTCGCCATGGCGGTCGGCAACGCGGCGGTGCTGATCGCCTATGCCCAACGGCTCGGCACCTCCCCCGCCCTACCCTCGCCGCTGCTGCAGCGCCTCGATGCGTTCGTCGGCGTCGATGCGGCCAAGGCGCTGCGTGCCCGAGGCGCCCGCTGGCTCGCCGAGGCCGAGGCGATCGACTATGCGGGCATCCCGCGACCCGCCCCGCGACCCGCTCCCAACCCACCGGCAAAGATCCGTCCGCGCCGGCTCTCGATCACTGAGATCGAGCCGCTGATGCGCTCTCCTTACGATATCTACGCCCGGCACGTGCTCGGCCTCCGCCGCGTCGAGCCCCTCGGCAAGGAGCCCGACGCGAAGGAACGCGGCACCATGATCCACGGCGTCTTCGAGGGGGCGGTGCAGAGCGGGCTCGACCTCGAGTCTCCCGAGGCGCTGCGCGAGATGATGGCGATGGCGCGCGACAAGTTCCTCGGGCTCGAGGCGATCAAGGAGCGCCGCGACATCTGGCTGAAGCGCTTCGAGCGCGCGGCCGTGCAGTTCCTCGCCTACGAGCGGGCGCGGGATGGCGAGGTCATGGCGCGCCATGCCGAAAAGAAGGGCGAGTGGCGCTTCCCCGGCATCGACTTCACCCTCGTCGGCAAGGCCGACCGGCTCGACATCAAGCGCGACGGCACGCTCGAGATCATCGATTTCAAGACCGGCGGCGTCCCGGCGCCCAAGGACATGACCGCCTTCGACGCCCCGCAACTGCTGCTCGAAGCGGCAATGGCGCGGGCCGGCATCTTCGCGGAAATCGGACCGCGCGACACGTCCGAGCTCACCTACATCAAGATCGGCCTCGGGCCCGCCGCCTTCCAGGTGAAGCCATTCAAGCTCAGGAACGGCATGACGCTGATGGATGCCGTCGACGAAATCGTCCGCCGCACGCAGACGCATGTCGATGCGTTCCTGCTCCACGATCTGCCGATGACCGCGCGCATCCGGCCGCGGGTCGAGACCGGACGCAAGTCCTATCCGGGCGAGTACGACCACCTGGCCCGTACCGACGAGTGGACGCTCACCGCGGGGGTGGACGACCCGTGAGACCGCACCCATGAGCCGTCGCCTTCTGAAACCCATGCCCGAGGCCATCTGGCAGGCGCAGCGCAGCGCCTCGGACCCGGCCCAGTCGGTCTGGGTGCGGGCCAACGCCGGCTCGGGCAAGACCTATGTCCTCACCGCCCGGGTACTGCGCCTGCTGCTTTCGGGCGTGAAGCCCGAGGAAATCCTCTGCCTCACCTACACCAAGGCGGCAGCTGCCGAGATGCGGGCCCGCGTCGGCGCGCGGTTGGGGCAATGGGCACTGGCTGGCGAAGAGGAGCTGGTCGACGACCTCACGGCACTGGGCGGCGTCCCGCCGACCGCGGATATGCGGCGGCGCGCCCGGGCCCTCTTCGCCCATGCGCTCGAAACGCCGGGCGGCCTGCGCATCCAGACCATCCACGCCTTCTGCGAAGCGATCCTGCACCGCTTCCCGCACGAGGCGGAGGTGCCGTTCGACTTCAAGGTGCTCGAGGAGCACGAGCGTGACGGCATGTTGCTGCAGGCCCGGGAGTCGGTGCTGGCCGCCGGCCTCAGGGGTTCCGGCGAGGCCGGTGCCGTGGAGACGCTGTTCGGCCTGCTCTCCGACTTCTCCATCGAGCAGTCGATCATCGAGGCGTTGAACCAGCAGCGCATCCTCCGCCGCGTGCTCGCCGACGTGCCGGGGGCAAAGCGCGAGCTGCGCAAGCTCATCGGCCGGGTCGGCAGCATCGACGACATCCTCGACGAGATGAGTTCGGGTTACACGCTCAGCCGCGAGGACCACGCGCAGATCTTCGCCATCGCCGGCTCGGGCGATTTCGTCGACCGGTTGCGGCTGGTCGAGCCCGGCCATCCCGACCCCGAAGTGCTGATGGATGCGTATCTGACGCAGGCCGAGCGCACGCCGCGCAAGACACTGCTCAAGAAGGCCATCGCCGCGCTGATCCCCGACATCGCGGCGCGTGTCGTCGACGAGGCCGACCGCCTCGCCGCGCTCTATCGGCGCCTCGTCGCCGCCGAGCTGATCGCCCGCTCCGAGGCGATGCTCGACATCGTCGCGGCCATTTCGGCGCATTACGAAAGCCAGAAGCGCGCCCGCTCGCTGCTCGATTTCGACGACCTGATCGAGAAGCTCGCCACGCTGCTGAAGAACGAGGCCCAGGGCCCCTGGGTCCGCTACAAGCTCGATGCCGGCATCAGCCATATCCTCGTCGACGAGGGGCAGGACACCAACCTGCAGCAATGGGACGTGATCGACGCGCTGGTCGAGGATTTCTTCGTCGGCGAGAGCGCCGCCGACCGGCCACGCACCATCTTCGCGGTCGGCGACCAGAAGCAGTCGATCTTCTCGTTCCAGGGCGCCAACCCGGAGGAGTTCGTCAGCGCCGGCCGCAAGTACGAGCTCAGCGCTCGCGCTGTGCATGCAGAGGTGCGGCGCGTGCCGCTGCGCTTCTCGTTCCGGACGCTGCCCAACGTGCTCGGCGCCGTCGACCGCGTGTTCAACAACCGTCCGGACCTGAAGCAGGGCGCGCTCGAGGAAGAGAGCCTGTTGCACGAAACCGCACGCGCCGAAGGCGGCGGTACGGTCACGCTGTGGCCGCCCATCAAGGACGTGGCGGACGAAGCCGATCCGAACAACTGGCCGATGAAGCCGCCGGACCAGGTGACGCAGTCGGCGCAGCGCCGCGTCGCCGAACGCATTGCGCGGGAGATCAAGGGCTGGATCGATGCTGCGCGTCCGCTGGGACCGCGCGGCCGGCCGGTGAAGGCCGACGACGTGCTGATCCTGGTGCAGGTGCGCAGCGTGCTGTTCCACGAGATCATCCGCGCCCTGATCCGCGCCGGCGTCCCCACCCCGGGCGCCGACCGGCTCGCCGTCACCACGCATATTGGCGTGCTCGACATGATGGCGCTGGGCGACGTGCTCAGCAACACCTCGGACGACCTGCAGCTCGCCGCCCTGCTGCGCTCGCCGCTGTTCGACGTCAGCGAAGAAGACCTGCTGGCGGTCGCCAACGGGCGCGAGCACTCGCTGTGGCAGGCGATGCGGGACTCCACCTCGCTTTCGGTGCGCTCGGCCTATGACGAACTCAGCGGCTGGCGCAACCGGCTCGATTTCGAGCGCCCGTTCAACTTCTATGCCGATGTGCTCTACGCCCATGGGGGCCTCAAGCGCATGCGCGGCCGCTTCGGCAGCGAGATCGACGACGTGATGGCCGAGTTCCTCGACCTGGCGCTCGCCCACGAGCAGTCCGAACAGCCATCGCTGCTGGGCTTCCTCGCCGAGCTGCGCTCCCGCGACGTCACCATCAAGCGCGAGCTGGCCGAGGGTGGTGCCGGAGTACGGGTGATGACGGTGCACGGGGCCAAGGGCCTAGAAGCGCCCATCGTCATCATGGCCGATGCGGCGACCACCGAGCGCGGCCGGGACCGGCGCAGCATCTACATGCGGCCGGTGCCGCCCATCTTCATCCATGCCTCGTCCGAAGCGACGCATGTCGACGAGACGCGCGAGTTCAAGGCCGATGCCGACGAGGAGCAGCAGAAGGAATACTGGCGCAAGCTCTATGTCGCCATGACCCGTGCCGAGGACGAACTCTACGTCACCGGCTACCTGACCAAGCAGGGCAAGGTCGACGGTTCATGGTACGAGGCGATCGAGCAGGGGCTCGCGCCGCTGAGCGAGCGGTTGACGGACGCCGAGGGGGACGTGTCGGCGCTGGTCTACCCGGCCGAACGCGCGGCTGCGGCGCCGATCGCGCCGGAGGCCGCGGCCACGCGACCGGTAACGCAGGCGCTCGTACTCGAGCCGCTGCCGAAACACCGTCCGATTTCCATTGTGCGGCCCTCGTCGGTCGGCAAGCCCGCCGATCCGGACCGCGTGCTCGCCACCCGGCTCGAGGAGAGCCTAGACCCGGAGACGGCCCGCCTCTCGGGTACGGCGCTCCATGCCCTGCTCCAGCACCTGGGCCGGGTCGTGCCCGAGGAACGCGCGAAAGTCGCCGCCCACGCCCTCGAAACGCTGCTGCCGACCGCTCCAGCGCAGCACGCGTCGCTCGCCGCCAAGGCGATCTCGATCCTCACCCGCCCGGAGCTGGCGCATCTGTTCGGCGCCGGCAGCCGGGCGGAGGTGCCTTTCTTTGCCGAAGCGCAGCGAGAGACTCGCAGCGGCCCCGAACGTATCCGCATCATCGGACGGATTGACCGGATGGTCGTTAATCCCGCCTCCATCCTGCTGGTGGATTTCAAGTCCGATGCCCAGGCGGTGATGGAACCGGCCGCAATCAAACCCGCTTATCTTCAACAGCTTGCGCTCTATGCACTGGTCGCAAGGGAGCTGTTCCCGGGACAGGAGGTCGAAGCCGCCATCCTCTGGACTAGCTTGGAATCGCTGATAAAATTGCCGTCGGCCGTTTTGGCGGAAGCGGCCGGGGGCTTCACCATCCGGTGACGTTCATTGAACGGACGCTGGACTCTACATAGCTTTTGGATCACACAGACCGCCGCTTTCAACCCAAAAGGCAATCTCAATGACAACCCACGTTTCCGACGCCACTTTTGGCGAGGAAGTATTGTCTTCCAAAGAGCCCGTGCTCGTAGACTTCTGGGCCGAGTGGTGTGGCCCGTGTCGCGCCATCTCGCCGGTTCTCGAGGAGCTTGCGGGTGAGCTCGAGGGCAAGGTGAAGATCGTCAAGCTGAACGTCGACGAGAACCCCAACACCACCGTCAAGTACGGTGTGCGGTCGATCCCGACGATGATCCTGTTCAAGGGCGGCGAAGCCGCCGACATGAAGATCGGCGCGGGCACCCCCAAGGCCGGCCTCGCCAAGTGGCTCGAGTCCCACGCTGCCTGACAAAGGCGCGATCACTCGCCAGAGCATAAATTTACGCCGCCGGGTCCGCCCGGCGGCGTTTTGTTTGTCGGGCAATACTGCCCCCCTGCCCTGCCGGGCATCCGCGGGGCGGCGGGCTGGAGGGGCAAGTATCTCCCACCATCCCCGCTCCCCGAAATCTCGTTCCTTCCCTCTGCCTCCGACTCCCTGTAGTTTCCATCGGCAACTAACGATGGAGCGCCCGATGGGACAGCGCGTTGATGACGGCAACTGGGATGCCGAGGTGCTCGGCGCCGACAAGCCGGTGCTGGTGGATTTCTGGGCCGAGTGGTGCCCGCCCTGCAAGGCGATGGATCCCATCCTCGACCAGCTCAGCGTCGAGCTCGCCGACAAGGTGAAGATCGTCAAGCTCGACGTGGATTCGAACCCCTCCACCGTGGTCCGCTACAACGTGCGCGCCATGCCGACGCTGATCGTCTTCAAGGACGGCGAGCCGGTGGATTTCAAGGTCGGCGCCGGGCAGTCGCGGGCGCAGCTGACCAAGTGGCTCGACCAATTCGCGGCGTGACAGGCGCCGCCTGACCCCTGAAGTGCCGGCCGCCATGGGAGGCCGGTATGCCTTCGAAACGCTCAGCACAGGCGATGGCCCGCTACTGGCAGCGACATTCTGCGGGCACGAGCAGGCGCGATACCGAGGCGGTGTCGAAGCCGGCCCGCGTCGTTCGACCAGATGGGCAAACGGAGGTGAACCCATGCGCTTTGTCTGCCTGTTCCACGTCGATGCCCAGCTGATCGGCAAGCTGAGCCCCTCGGAACTCAAACGTTTCGACCTTGAGAACCGCGACGCCGACGCCGCGCTGATCGAGAGCGGCCGCTATGTCAGCGCGCTGGCGCTGGAGGATGCCGGGAAGGCGGTGACGGTGCGGCGCCGTTCCGGGACCGTCTCGACCACGGATGGCCCCTACGCGGAAACCAAGGAGCGGCTGGGCGGCATCCTGATCATCGAAGCCCGCGACATGGCCGAGGCCGTGGCGATCGCGCTGCAGGGCCCGATGGCCGACTTCGGCACGGTGGAGGTGCGACCGGAACTCGACGTGACGTGGCAGAAGGCCCAGCAGGGCCGCTGATCACGTGGGAGGGGTGCCGTTCTGGTGCAGCACGTGACCGGCGAGGTAGAGCGAGCCGGCAAAAACCACCCGCATCTCGCCCCCCAGCGACGCCGCCTCGGCCAGCGCGTTGAGAATCGACTTCGACGCCACGGCGTCGAAGCCCGACGCCAGCGCCTGCTCGACGATCACCGAAGCGGGGTTGGCATTGGGCTCACCGGGGATGGTGAGGGCGAATACCTTCTGCACCTTGCCCGCGAAGGGGGCGAGAAAGTCCGCCGGCTTGCGGGTGTTCATCAGCCCCATGATCAGCACCAGCGGCAACCGCCGGCGCGCCTGCATCTCGTCGAGCGCCAGGGACAGGGCGGCGGCGCCGTGGGCGTTGTGCCCGCCGTCGAGCCAGAGCTCCGAGCCGGGCGGCAGCAGCTGCAGCAACGTACCGTGCACCGGCTGAAGCCGGGCCGGCCAGTCGACCTCGCGCAGTCCCTTGGCGATATCCGCCTCGGTCACCGGCAGGCCGAAATGCCGGACGGCCGCGATTGCGGTGGCGGCGTTGTCGAACTGGTGCGGACCAGCCAGCGCCGGCGGCGGCAGGGCGAGCAGTCCCTGCTCGTCGGAGTAGACGAGGCGGCCATTCTCCGCGTGGCCTTCATAGTCCTCGCCCGCGATAACCGGCCGAATGCCCAGCCGCTCCGCCCGTCGCACCAGCACTGCGCGACCCTCGTCGCGCTGCCGCGCGAGCACGGCCATGGCGCCCCGCTTCAGGATGCCGGCCTTTTCGCCCGCGATCTCGGTGAGTGTGCTGCCGAGGAAGTTCTGGTGATCATAGTCGACCGGCGTGATGACGACGCCCAGCGGCTGCTTCACCACGTTGGACGCGTCGTAGGTGCCGCCCATGCCGGTTTCGAGCAGCAGGTAGTCGGCCTTGACCTCGGCGAACAGCTTGAACGCCGCAGCCGTGGTGATCTCGAAGAAGGTGATCGGCTCGCCGCCATTCGCCTCTTCGCACAGCTCCAGCGCCCGGTTCAGCTTGCGCGACGAGACGAGCTTGCCGGCCAGCCGGATGCGCTCGTTGAAGCGCACCAGGTGGGGCGAGGTCATCACGTGCACCTTCTTGCCCGAGGCTTCGAGGAAGGCGCGCAGGTAGGCGATGGTCGACCCCTTGCCGTTGGTGCCAGCGACGTGGATCACCGGCGGCAGATGGTCCTGCGGGTTGCCGAGACGGCCGAGCAGGCGCTCGACGCGCTCGAGGCTGAGGTCGATGAGCTTGGGGTGAAGCGCCAGCAGGCGCTTCAGGATGGCGTCGGTACGGGACACGGGGACGAGATTCTCGAACAGAAGCATGGCGCTGGCCTTCTAGCAGCCCCGTTTCACCCGATGAAGGGCAACGTTATTCGGCGTGCGCCGCTTCAGGCTCGCCGACCAGGTCCTCGCCGGAGCTGACCGTGATAGGCGCCGCGAGGCGGGCGGGAGCGGTCTCGCTCAGTTCCTCGCGGACCTGCGCCTTGGTCAGGATGCCGACGAGCGAGCCGATGGTCTGGCGCAGGTTGTGCCGGTGCACGACCATGTCGATCATGCCATGCTCGTAGAGATATTCCGAGCGCTGGAAGCCCTTGGGCAGCTTCTCGCGAATGGTCTGCTCGATGACGCGCGGGCCGGCAAACCCGATCAGGGCGCCGGGCTCGGCGATGTGCACGTCGCCCAGCATGGCGTACGACGCGGTAACGCCGCCGGTGGTCGGGTTGGTGAACACCACGATGAACGGCAGCCCGGCCTCGCGCAGGCGCAGCACGCCGACGGTGGTGCGCGGCATCTGCATCAGCGAGAGGATGCCCTCCTGCATGCGCGCGCCGCCCGACGAAACGAACAGCACGAACGGGGTCTTCCGCGCCGCGGCCGTCTCG
>JAEYTN010000097.1 GCA_023433985.1 Pseudomonadota bacterium
GGCCAGCCGGCTGCCCGGCGTGAAGATGTGAGGAGTAGCGCAGATGAGTGAAGCGGAACGGCAGATCGACAACCGGATCGGCGAACTCGGCGGCTGGCGCGGCGAGACGCTGGCCAAGGTGCGCGAACTGATGAAGGCGGCGCTGCCCGACGTCGTCGAGGAGTGGAAGTGGGACAATCCGGTCTGGAACAAGGACGGGATCATCTGCACCGGCGAGGCCTACAAGGCGGCGATCAAGCTGACCTTCCCCAAGGGGGCATCGCTGAAGGACCCCAAGCGGCTGTTCAATTCGAGCCTTGAAGGGGCGACGCGACGGGCGCTCGATATCCGCGAGACCGACGAGATCGACGAGGCAGGGCTGAAGGAGCTGTTCGTGGCGGCGGCGGAACTCAACGCGGCGACCAGGAAGGGCAGGAAATGAGGGCGCCCGCCGATGCGCCCGAGATCCGCACTGTGGTAGTCGAGCGGGAGATGCCGTTTACCGTCGAGCGGGTGTGGCGGGCGCTGACGCAGCCGCACCTGATCGCCGAGTGGCTGCTGCAGTCGGACTTTGCTCCGGTCGTGGGGCACGCGTTCAAGTTCAGCCAGGAGTGGGGCGAGATCGACTGCCGGGTGACCGAGGTCGAGCCGGAGCGGTCGCTGGCCTATACCTGGGCGGCGTTCGGGCTCGAAAGCACGGTGACCTGGACGCTGACGCCGACGGGGCAGGGGACCCGGCTTCGGATGGAGCAGGTGGGTTTCAGGCGCGATCAGGAAGAGGCGTATCGCGGTTCGCGTGCGGCGTGGACGGGGTATTTGCGGAGGATGGAGGAGGTGCTGGCGGGGGTGGCGTAGCGTTCGGCAGCCGTTGGACGCCCCTCCACTACGCTTCGCGTGGACCCAGCCGGCAGGCTGGTGGAGGGGGCGAGACGGGCAGGGCGGTTGGACGACGTTCCTTGCCGGTTCGTGCTGGCGTCGTGCCGGTGCCGCCCCCTTCACCATGCTTCGCATGGTCCCCTCCCCCGTTTCACGGGGGAAGATCCCCGACAGACTCAGCGACTCTAGTCTTCCAGCAGGTAGGCGCCCTTGCGGCTTGGTAGCACCGTGGTGCCGACGATCTTCATGATGTTTGTGCCGCGGGGGGCGTATTTGTGCAGGCGGCGGGAGAGGACGAAGCCGTCGGTGCCGGCGAGGACGGGGGTGCGGGCCATGAAGGCTTCGGGACCGTCCATGGCGATCAGGTCGGCGACGGGCTGGCCCTTGCTGACGCGCTCGCCCAACTCGACCCGGTAGGCGACGAGGCCGGGGCGGTCGGTGCGGACGAACTCGGTGGCTTCTAGCGGGGTGGCCTCGGCGGCGTGGGGCGGCGGGGTGCCAGGATCGGCATCGACGAGGTTGCGACCGCAGAGGAAGCCCCAGAGGCGGCGGGCGTCGTCGGCGCCGGTGGTGTCGAACACGTCGGCCTGGCCGCGGTATTCGAGCGTGGCAGTGGCGCTCGCCATGGGTACGGGCTTGCCGGGATTGGCCTGCGCGACCTTGCGGTAAAGCTGCGGCAATACCTCGTCGAAGGAGCCGCCGCCGGAATCGGCTGCGGTCAGCGTGGCGGCGGCGCCCATCCAGTCGGCGAGGTCCTGCAGCTCAGGCATCAGCTCGGGCGAGGTGAAGATGTGGATCAGCGAGTCGTCGTCGCAGTGGAGATCGAGGATGAACTCGGCGTCGTGCGCTTCTTTGAGGACGAGCAGACGCAACTGCTCGAGGGCGGTCCGCGGTTGCTGCGCGTCGATCCAGCGGGCGACGGCCGTGCGGATGAGGTTGACGTTGAAGACTTCATCGTCGCCGAGGCGACCGCTCAGCTGGCTGCGGACCAGGGCAAACAGGTCGGGCCAGCGGCGGTTGTAGTTGATGCCGGTGTTGGTGTCGTAGCGGCCGATGTGATGGCGCAGCGACTGCTGGCCGAGGCCGAGCGGATTGACGGCGGGCATGACGGTGAAGCGGGCGCGGAGCAGCCCCCGGTCGTCGGCCTGACGCAGCATGGGCAACAGGTGATGCAGCACCATGGTGCCGGGATGTTCGTCGGCGTGGAGCGCCGCCTGCAGGTGCACCTTCTCGGGCGCATCCGCCGGGCCGACGACGTAGTACGTGAACTCGGTGACGGTGCCGGGGGTATCGCCCCGCAGCGGCACGACCTTGCGTTCGAAACTCATGTTACCTCGCGGGACTGCGGACCCGGAAACGCATCGGCGCAACACCGGGCATGTGACGCGTCAGGCGGCGGTACACGAGTCCGAAGACGAAGAAAACGCACAACGACACGACAAGGAAATAGGCCGCAGCCACAGGGAAGTGGAGGAAGGCGTTGTAGTCGCGCTGGAACAGCTCGTTGGCCTTGTTCATCAGGTCCTGGCGGCCGTCGATCACCGGCAAAGTGAAGTAGACGAGGGCCGTGGCGTGGAACAGGAACACGACCTCGTTGGTGTAGGCGGGCCAGGCGAGGCGGATGGTGTGGGGCCAGGTGACCGAGCGGAACACCTGCCAGCGGCTCATGCCGTAGGCGCGGGCCGCCTCGACCTCGCCCTTCGGGACGGTGACCAGCGCGCCGTAGAAGATTTCCGCCGAGTAGGCCGTGGTGTTGAGCGCGAGGATCGCGGGGCCGAGCACCAGCGGATCGAGCACGATCCAGTCGATGCCGAGCGGTTTCCAGACGGTGAGGTTGAAGGCGAGCGCGAGCGAGTAGAACATGAACAGCTGGATGAAGAACGGCGAGCCGCGGAACGCGTAGATGTAGCCGCGGCAGAGGTTCGAGATCAGCGGGTTCCGTGACGCCTTGCCCAGCGCGAAGAAGATGGCGAGCAGGAAGCCGATCGGGATCGAGGCGAACGCGAAGTAGATATTGATGAGCGCCGGGCGGGCCAGCACGGCAATGTCGTTGAGGATGGGCAGCAGCAGGTCCATCAGGCGTGACTCGCGACGGACATGCCGCGGCTCGCCCGGCGGCTGAGTGCGGCGAAGACCTTCTCGGAGGCGAAGGTCAGGACGATGTAGAACACCAGCAGCACCAGGTAGTAGGCCCAGCGCCAGTCGGGGTGGATGAGGCCGGCGGAGCGCGAGAAATTGGGGGCGCCGAGGCGGTTGGCGAGCAGCACGATGTCGGAGATCTGCAGCAGCGAAAGCAGCGAGGTCGCCTTGATCAGCAGCAGCCAGACGTTGGAAATGCCGGGCAGGGCGTAGACCCACATCTGCCGGATATGGAAGCGCCAGAGCACCTCGGCGTTTGAGAAGCCGTAGGCGCGCGCGGCCTCGAGCTGGCCGCGGGGGACGGCGTTCATCGCGCCGGCGATGACGTTGGCGGCAAAGGCGCCGTAGACGAGACCGAGCGAGACGCAGGCGAGAACGAGGTACTCGGTCGTGCCGAGCAGCCAGTTGGCAGCGTCGCAGGGCGGCCACTGGCCGGCGTTTGCAGCCAGGGTCTCGGGCGTGCAGACGGCCTGGGCGCGGATGAGCTCGACACCCTGCTCGAAGGCCAGCGGGAAGAACAGGAAGAACAGCACGTCCGGGATGCCGCGGACCATGTTGATGTAGGTGCTGCCCACCATACGGAGGGCGCGGACGCGGGAGTTGCGGGCGGCCGCGCCGAGCAGGCCCATCACGATCGCGAACAGCATGCCGAACACCGCGGCGGCCAGCGTGTACTGGACCGAGGCGTACCAGGTGAGGTGCTTGCCGTTGGTGAGGTAGCCGAGCCAGAAAGCGACGTCGTCGCCCAGCGAGTTGCGCAGCCATTCCGGCAGGAAGTCGAGCATGCGGGTGGAGCCCGAAAGAGAGGCGGGGCGACCCTGGAAGGCCGCCCCGCTGATTGCTTAGTTGGTGGCGAAGATCGGCTTCTGCTTGTCGGGGAACCACTTGACGATCAGGTCGTCGAGCGAGCCGTCCTGCTTCATCTCGTCGATGGCGGCGTTGATCTTGCCCTCCAGCTCGTCGTCGGCCTTGCGCAGGCCCACGCCGATACCGTTGCCGAGCATCACGTCGGGGCCGATCTTCTCGAGCGCGCCGCCGGAGCCGGCGAGCACTTCGGAGACGTAGGAGGCGTCGGCGAGGATCACGTCGAGGTTGCCGGCGCTGAGGTCGGCGAGGGCCTGGTCGGCGGTCTCATAGGCCTTGACGGTGTTGCTGGAGCCGAAGGTCTGCTCGACGTAGCCGGCCTGGATGGTGGCGCCCTGGACGCCGATCGCCTTGCCGCTCAGCGCGTCGAAATCGAGCGCGGTGCCGGTGCGGACCATGTAGTAGGACGGATCGGG
>JAEYTN010000169.1 GCA_023433985.1 Pseudomonadota bacterium
GTCCGAGCGCGACCCCGCCCCGCCCGCCGCCCGGGTATCGCGGCGAGAGCAGCGGCGTGGCGGACCGGCCGGGCCGTCTGCCTCCAGACATGGTCAACTGGATCGAACAGACCATTCGCCACGGGCCCGACAGCGCCCAGGAGCGCGGCGCGCGGATGCTGGTCGAGTTCAACCGCGCCGAGTCGCGGGGCTCGGCGGAGCGGTTCGAGGACGCGCTCCACATCGGCACCGCGGATGCGGTCGAGGGCGGCGGCTACGCGCCGCGCGACGACGCCGGCGCGCAGGCGGCGCGCGATGCCGCGCTGACCGAATTTGCCCGCTACCGCACCGCGCTGAACGGCGAGGAGCAGTTCGTCGGCCCGATCGATCCGCGCAGCGTGGAAAACGACCTGCGCGAACGTTTCTCGACCGCGCTGGAGAACGATCCGGCGGCGAAGGCGCTGGCGCTCGGCATCATCGCCGGCGAGCACGGCGATCCCGTCGCCGCCGTCGAATACGCGATCGATCGGGGCAAGAAGGACATGGCGCTGCGCTACCTGCGCCGGATGGACCGTCGCCAGATCGACGCCATGATGGAACAGTACGACGCGGACCATCCCAACGGTCCAAGCCTTTACCAGCGGCTTGGGCTTTTCGAGCACCACGGCATGGGCGCGTCGTTGTCCGGCGACGATGCGCTCGAGCTCGAGATCGCCGTGATGGGTGTGTCGCAGAACGACCGCGAGGCGTTCGAGGTTTCGCTGCGCCGGATGGACCAGCAGATCGAGCATTCGACCGGCGCGGGCCAGACCGTCGCGGCCGACGAATTCGCGCGGCTCGAAGGCAACCGCAATGCGCTGCTGCAGCTCGCGGGCCTGCGTGGCGGCGACATCGATTCGCGCGGCCGCATCCGGCTGGAGGACGCGGACGGCAATCCGGTAAACCTCGGCAACTTCAACGAGGACGGCAGCTTCAGGCCGCGGCCCGGCGCCTCCCGCGCCCATTTCATGCGCGCCGTGGCGATGGGCCAGATCACCGCGGAGAACTTCACCCAGGCGGTCGACGCGGCCGCGAACTTCCTAGTCACCGCGCTGATGGTGATCGCGGCGGTGGTGATCACGATCGCGACCGCTGGCGCGGCCTCGATCCTGCTGCCGATGTTGCTCACCGCGGCGATCGGCCTCGCCGGAGTGGGCATGACATGGGCCCTGAAGGGCGGGCGCTACAGCCGCGACGACCTGATCCGCGACCTCGCCAACGTGGCGGTCCAGACCCTGGTCGCCGGCGTCGGCGCCGCGGCCGGATTGTACATGCGGGCCGGTGCCGCGGGCGGCAAGGCCGTGACCACTATGCTCGGCCGCCTGTCGATGGGTGAGGCGCAGCTGGCGACGCGGCTCGGGATGCGCGAGCTCGCCAAGCTCACCTTGCGGCAGGAGCTGATGCTCGGGGCGCTCAGTGGCGTCCTTTCGAACGTGGGCGGCGCGATGGCCGATCCGAGGGCCTGGCGCGAAGGCCGCGTCGGCGAGGAGATGTGGCACGGCCTGTGGCGCGGAGCGATGAGCGGGATGATCAGCAGCGCCGCGATGCGCCCGATGGGCCGCTTGGCCCCTACGGCCGGAATCGGTACCCAAATGGCCGCCCGCGCGACGCTCAACGGCGTCGGCAACGCGGCGAGCAAGGCGTGGGACCTCGCCTACGACTCCAACCGCGGCGCCTACCGGGGCAGCCTCGGCGATGCGTTGGGCGAGATAACCTCGGCGGGCATGCAGGGCATGGTCCAGGGCGGACTCGAAGCCGGGGGCGAGCGTTTCGGCGACCGCAGCGGCATCTCGAGGAGGTTCCAGAACAGCGAGGGGGGCGAACCCGCCGCGCCCCCCGCTGCCAGGGCGCCGACCGAAGCGCTGCCGACCGTGCCGGTCGAGGACCCTGCGATGCCGCGGCCGACCGGCATGGGCATCGACGAGAACGGGGCGCTCGTCCCGCACGCGTTGATGCACGACGACACCGACGGCCCCGGGCTGCGCACCGGGGATCGCGACGAGCCGGGCGGGCGGCGCGCCCTGCCCGAACCCGCCAACGACAATCCGGGCGGCCTTCCGCACCAGATCGCGGCGCTCTCGAACTTCGACATGCTGTCGATGCCCAAGGCGATGGAAGGCGCGGTCTTCGTCCATCCCGACAGCCGCAACCTAATGGCCGCGAACGACAACTTCGGCCGCCTGATCAATGCCGACCCGACGCGCGAGGTGGCGGTCCACTTCAACCCGGTGACCGGCGAGTACGTCGTCGTCCAGGGCAACAAAAATTCGGTCGCGGTCATCCTCCCCGGCGGCGAGCTGTCGGGCCCAGGAGCCGGGGGGCGGCTGGTTTCGGTCGACGGCGTTCCCGATCCTCAGGGTTACTGGATCGTCCACTCGCACTTCCACCCCAACCGGCCGGGAGAAACCGGTACCGCGCTCCTCCGCCGCCTGCCGAGCGGGTTCGGCGGGGACTTCGGGGTCATCCATTTCGAATCGGTCGGCCTCAGCCAGGGCGATCGGAGCTCGCGAATCTACTTCAGCGACGAAGGGCGCGTCGCCTTCACCGACTTCGGAATCACGCCCGATCATCCCGACGGCAAGTACTGGATCGACTTCCCCCACCCGCAAACCGGCGAGCGGGTGCGCCGGAACTTCCACACGCCGATGGACTACGCCGACTTCGTCAAGCGCGTCCGGAGCGACCCGTCGGCCGCCACCGAGCCGGTCGGCGGTGGCGGGCTGCGAACCGCGGACGTCGGCGACGACACCGGCGTGCTGCGCAAAGGATCCTCGGAAACCCAGCCCACGGAGGGCGACCGCCGCGCCGTGCGCGGTCTCGCGGACGAGGTTTCGAGCTTGGCGGAGCACCGCCGGGCGGTCGACATTCTGCGCGAGCGCGGAGCTTCGGATGCCACCGTGGCGGAGGCGCGCAGGTGGGCCGGCGAGGCCGAGGCCGCGACTCGTTCGCTGGTCGACCAGCTCGGCCTCGTCGGCGAAGCGCAGTCGATGGATCGCCTGCACCTGATCATGAACGACACCACGCTCAGCCCCGAGCTGCGCCAGGCGATCGGCGACGCGGTGCTCCAGGCCACGCGCGAGCACATGATCGCCGCGGGACATCTCGACGCCGACGAGCCGCTGATGCTGCTGTTCCATGGCGCGCCAATCGGCCGCGCCCGGTCAATGGCCGCCGGCGGGATCGACCTCGCCCGCGTCAGCTCTGGTCATGGCGACGATTTCGGCGGCGGTCTCTACCTGACCTCCGGGGTCGCCAACGCCGAGCGCTATGCTACCAAGTTCGGCCAGGAGCGCGGGGCGATCTTCCCCTTCATCATGCGCCGCCGCGACATGGGCAATGTCGTCGATGTCCGCCCCGGCGGCCCGCATCGCGCGGGGTGGGAGGGCTTCGTCGCCAACAATTACCACATGTTCGCCGAAGGCGTCGCGACGCCCGGCATGCGCGAGGCGCTGATGGCGGGGCGCCAACCCGCCTTCGCGGATCTCGACGGGCACGGCAACCGCGGCCAGGTGTTCGAGGCTTTCCTCGCACACCTTTCGCTGCAGACCGGTGACCCTCGGCTCGGCCGGCCCGACCTGGTGCTCGGCGAGCTCGGCGGTCCGTTCACGTCGGGCGTCGGTCACGGCGACCAGCAGGCCGCGCGCACCACCGTGGTCTCTGACGTCCTCAACAGCCAGATGGGCAGCCGCATCGTGCCGGAAACCGAGCCCGCGCCCCTGCCGGTGGCGCTGAAGCACGACGATGCGGAGGGCGAGGCAGTCAGCGGCGTGGACGATGCCGAGGCGGCCCTGGCGCGG
>JAEYTN010000216.1 GCA_023433985.1 Pseudomonadota bacterium
CGAATACGCCTCGCTGATCCTCTCGATCGCCGCCGGCTACTTCTTCTTCCAGGACATCCCGACGGTGGAGATGCTGATCGGCGGCGTCATCGTGGTGGGGTCCGGGCTCTTCATCATCTACCGCGAGCACCGGCTGGGGCTGGAACGGCGGAAGGCCGGCGAGGTCAGCCCGCCGACATGATCCTCCGCCGCGAAGCGGGGGTGGCCGAAGAGGCGGTCACGAGCACGGCGCCAGCCGAGGCTCACGCCTTCTGCACGAAGCTCTCGAGCACCTTCTTCGGCCCCGCCTTCTCGAACTCGATCGAGAGCTTGTTGCCTTCGATGTTGTTGATGGTGCCGTAGCCGAACTTCAGGTGGAACACGCGCTCGCCGACCGAGTAGGCCGACCCGCGGCCGTCATCCACAGAGCGCGCCACGAGGTCGCCGTCGATGGTGACGGGGCCGTGCGACTTGCGTTCCTTCGATTGGGCGCGCGCCCGCTGCCAGCCCGGCGTCTCGTAGAGCGAGTCGAAGGGGTCGGCGTCGAAGCGGCTCGAGGCACGGCCGCCATAGGTGTAGCCGCCATAGGCCGAGCCGGTATCGGTCACCTCAACCACATGGGCAGGCAACTCGTCGACGAAGCGCGAGGGAATAGCCGACTGCCATAGGCCATTGATGCGTCGGTTCTGTGCCAGATACACCCGCAGACGCTTGCGGGCGCGGGTCAGCCCGACATAGGCCAGCCGCCGCTCTTCCTCGAGGCCGGCGCGGCCGCTCTCGTCGAGCGTGCGCTGGCTCGGGAACAGGCCTTCCTCCCAGCCGGGGAGGAACACGGTGTCGAATTCCAGGCCCTTGGCCGAGTGCAGCGTCATGATCGACACGGCGTCCTCGGCCTCGCCAGTATCACGGTCCATCACCAGCGACACGTGTTCGAGGAAGCCGCCGAGCGTGTCGAATTCCTCCATCGAGCGCACGAGCTCCTTGAGGTTCTCGAGCCGCCCCGCCGCGTCCGCCGACTTATCGTTCTGCCACATCTCGGTGTAGCCGGACTCATCGAGGATCTGTCCCGCCAGCTCGGAGTGATGGATCGGCCGCTGGCCCGGCGCCCGCGGCTCACCATCCTCCGGCGTCATCGGCTCGACCGGCGATCGGCGAGCCCGCTCGGCCCAATCATCCAGTTGTTGAAGAAACTGCCGGAAAGTGCTGCGCTGCTTCGGCTTCAACTCCTCAGTCTCGACCAGCGCCCGCGTCGCTTCGACAAGCGGCACGCGTTGCCGCCGTGCCGTCTCGAACAGCACCTGCAGCGTCGAATCCCCCAGCCCCCGCTTCGGCACGTTGATGATGCGCTCGAACGCTAGGTCGTCGCTCTGGTTGTTGACCAGCCTCAGATAGGCCAGCGCATCGCGGATTTCCTTGCGCTCGTAGAAACGCGGGCCCCCGATGACGCGATAGTTGAGCCCCAGTGTGATGAAGCGCTCTTCGAGCGAACGCATCTGGTGCGAGGCCCGCACCAGGATCGCTATCGAGTTCAGCGCCTCGCCCTTGCGCTGGAACTGCTCGATCTCCTCGCCGATCTGCCGCGCTTCCTCCTCGGAATCCCATACCGAGACCACGCCCAGCTTCTCGCCCTCGGCACCCACGTCGGTGTGCAGCGTCTTGCCCAGCCGCCCTTCGTTGTTCGCGATCAGGTGCGAGGCGGCCGCGAGGATATTCGAGGTCGAGCGGTAGTTGCGCTCGAGCCGGATCACCTTGGCGCCCGGAAAGTCCTTCTCGAAGCGCAGGATGTTGTCCACCTCGGCGCCGCGCCAGCCATAGATCGACTGGTCGTCGTCGCCTACCACGCAGAGATTCGCCTCCGGCGCGGGCTTACCCCGCGCCAGCAGCCGCAGCCACAGGTACTGCGCGACGTTCGAATCCTGGTACTCGTCCACCAGCATGTACTTGAAGCGGCGGTGGTACTCGGCCAGCACGTCCGGATGCTCGCGGAACAGCTTGATGCAGAGCAGCAGCAGGTCGCCGAAATCGGCGGCGTTCAGGCTGAGCAGCCGGTTCTGGTACTCTTCGTAGAGGTTTCGCGCCCTGCCATTGGCGAAGTAGCTGAGATCGGAGGCTGGAACGTCCTTGGGCAGCTTCCCCTGGTTCTTCCAGCCGTCCATCATCCCGGCGAACTGCCGGGCGGGCCAGCGCTTCTCGTCGATGTTCGCCGCTTCGATAAGCTGCTTGATCAGGCGGATCTGGTCGTCGGTGTCGAGGATAGTGAAGTCGGAGCGCAGGCCCACCAGTTCGGCGTGCCGCCGGAGCATGCGCGCGCCGATGGAGTGGAACGTGCCAAGCCACGGCATGCCCTCGACGCCCGAGCCGACGAGCGCGCCGATGCGCTCCTTCATCTCGCGCGCGGCCTTGTTGGTGAAGGTGACCGCCAGGATTTCGGACGGCCAGGCCAGCCGCTCGCGCAGGATGTGGGCGATCCGGGTCGTCAGCACGCGCGTCTTGCCGGTGCCCGCACCGGCGAGCACAAGCAGCGGCCCTTCGGTGGTCAGCACCGCTTCGCGCTGCTCGTCGTTGAGACCCCTCAGGTAATCCAGCGCATCGCCCCGCCCACGGCCAAGCTGGCTGGTGATCGAGCCGGCCGCCGGCCGCTCCAGATCATGAGCCGGCCGAGGGATCGAGCGTTGCGGTTGTACCATGTGGGGTTGACGAATCCTGTTTCGTTCTCATCGCGCAATATAGGTACTCGGCCCCCCGATGTATATGCGGGCGGACCCTTCAGCGGGGGATGTCACAGAGCTTTCATCCGGCTTCGGTCCGCGCTTCCAGGTCCGCGAGGTAATGCCGCAGCAGACTCACCCGCCGCGGCCGGAAGCTCACCCCCTCCCGTCGCACCTCCCGTATCCGCTCCGGCCGAAACATCCGGAAGCCCTGCCGGAGACAACACCACGCTAACACGGCGAGCGAGCGTTCGGCATAGACCACCGCCAGTGGCCAGATCACCCGCTGCGTCGTCGCGCCGGCCTTGTCGACGTAGCCGATGCTAAGCGCCTCTTCTTCCCAGCAGGCCTTCCGCAACACACTCACATCGACCGGAGCCGGGAAGCGGACATCCGGCCGGTATACCCGCGAGACAGCGTGGAACAGCTGCTGTTCGCGATCGGTCGGCAGCGTGGCCATCACTTTGGCCAGCACTCCAGCAGCTGCCTGCGCCAGGGCTGGGTCCCCCATGTGCCTCACTTCCGCAAGGCCCAGAGCCAGCGCCTCGATCTCCATACGGTCAAAGGTCTGGGGCGGTAGCGCATAGTCCTCGAGCAGGCGGTAGCCATAGCCCCGCTCGCCCTCGATCCGGGCTCCGGCGGCGCGCAGGCTGTCAATGTCACGGTAGATCGAGCGGAGTGACATGCCGGCTTCCTCGGCAAGCCGCGCCGCCGTCACCGGCGCCGGCAACACCCGCATCGCCTGTAGCAGCCGAAACAACCTGTCCGCTCGCGCCATCGTCCAACTGCCGAATACTGTCAGTTGGGGGCAGCTATAGCAGCCTGGTCATTGCAAGCAAGGAGACCGCCGATGAGCGTCAAGACCACCACCCATCTCAACTTCCGCGGCGAGGCCCGGGCCGCCCTCGAGTTCTACGCTGCGGTCTTCGACGGCCGGCTTGTTGCCGTCACCTACAAGGATGCCGGTGCCGTGGCAGCGCCCGCCGAGGCCGACAAGATCATGTGGGGACAGGTAGAAGCCGAGAACGGTTTCCGCATCATGGCCTACGATGTGCCTTCGCGCCTCGACCTTGCGACCGGAGTCATCCCGTTCTTCGTTTCCCTGCGCGGAACCGACGCCGACGAGCTTGCGGAGCTTTGGGGCAAGCTGGCGGCCGATGCCGCTATAGTCCAGCCGTTCGGCCCGGCTGGTTGGTCGCCGCTCTACGGCATGCTCAAGGACCGCTTCGGCGTCACCTGGGTGGTCGACCTCGAAGTTCCCTATCAGGCGTAACGAACGGGCCCATGGTCGCGAGGGCCATTGGGCCACTCCCTCTGGGCGCTGATGCTGTACCCCAAACGCCACACTCACCCTTGCACAACCCCGTGCGACCCGTGACGCCGCATGGACCATTCCCTACACTGACGTCGAGTTTCGCGGAGATTCATCGGCCCTGTGCTGAACCGGCTCTATATAGTCGTCGGCGTCCTCGCCATCCTGGCGCTCGGGGCGGCCTTCGTCGTGCCGTCGTTCATCCCTTGGGGCGACTATCGCGACCGGCTGGCCGAGATTGCGAGCGAGGTGCTGGGCACCCCGGTTCGCATCGAGGGCGATATTCACTTCAACCTCCTGCCGCAGCCCCGGCTCGAGTTCGCCGATGTCAGCGCCGGGCCGGCCGACGCGCCTAACCTCACGGTACAATCCGTCGAGGCAGAGTTCTCGCTCATCGACTTCATCCGGGACCGCTACACGGTTACCCGGCTCGAACTCGCCGGCCCGCATGTCGAGATCCATGTGGGCTCCGATGGCTCGGTCGATGCGGGCATCGCCATCCCGCAATCGGTTTCCACCTCGAACATCTCCGTCGCCAACGCCACGATCACAGGCGGCGCAGTCCGGATCAGCGACAATCGCTCGGGCGAGGCCTATCTCGCGACCGATGTCGCCGGCGAAGTGCGGCTCGATGCCCTGCGCGGGCCGTTCTCCTTTGCCGGCTCCGGCACCGTGGACGGGCAGAGCTACGGTCTGCGGTTGAGCACGGGTCAGCTCGCCGATGATGGTACGGCCACGCTCACTGCCAGCTTGCGCCCGGCCGACCAGCGCTACTCCCTCTCCGTCGAAGGCACGCTCAAGCCTGGCCTGATGCCCACGTTCCTCGGCACCATGAGCTATCGCCAGCCCCCACCGAAACCGGCCGCCGGCGAAAAGGACGATGCCGGCCGTGGCGATTTCGTCGTCACCTCACGGGTTCAGGCGAGCCCAGGCAAAGTGCTGCTCGGCGACTACACCGTCATCCCGGACGACAACCGTGCGGCCACGCGGCTCCTCGGCGCCGCCGACCTGTCGCTCGGCACCAGCATGAAGTTCAACGCGGTGATCTCGGGCGGGATGATGGCGCTGCCGCCACGCGATGCGACCTCGGAACAGGCCGTGGAGCCATACGAGGTGATCCGGCTGCTGCGCGAGTTGCCGATTCCCGCGGCACCGGCGCTTACCGGCACCGTGGGCATCGACATCGCCGAGCTGGACCTCCGCGCCTTTTCGGTCCGCAACGTCCGCGTGGACGCCCGGTCCGTCGATGGCGGCTGGGAGGTGGAGCGATTGATCGGCAAGCTGCCGGGCGACAGCGAGCTGAGGTTCCAGGGCCGGGTCACCACCGATACCGGCCGCCCGGAGTTCTCGGGGACGTTCAGTGTCGCCACCTCCAGGCTCGATGCGCTGTCCTCGCTCTGGCGCAAACCGGCCGAAGGCAATCCGCTGTTCAACATGCCTGGGGCCATCGCGGCCCAGGCCGACCTCGTAGGCGAAACCCTGTCGCTCAGCTATGGCCGCTTCACCCTCGACGGCGAAACGCGCAGGTTCTCGGCCCAGATCGGGTTAGGCAGCACCCGCGACATTCACCTCAAGGCCGACCTCGGCACGCTCGATGCGGCGCGGTCGGCCGCGCTCTTCGCGCTCCTGCCCGATCCACGGCAGGACCCAGCCTTCGCCGTGACGTTTCCCACCGGCGAGTTCGAACTCAGCGCCGACGCCATGACCATAGACGGCCTCGAGGGGCAGGGGCTCAGTGCCACCGGCTCGTGGGATGGTGGCGTGCTGGTGCTGGACCGCCTCAGCGCCGGCAACCTGGGCGGCGCCCGGTTCGAGGCAACCCTTACCGCCTTCGGCTCCTCCGAGCGGCCCGAGCTCTCGGGCAGCGGGATGCTCAGCGTGGCTTCGGCCGACACGCCCGCCGTCGGCCGTTTCCTCGATGCCGTCGGGGCGCCCCCCGCCCTGCGCGAGGGGCTGGCGGCATCCTTCCCGGCCGACCTCACCCTGACCCTTGGCGCCCCGACGGGCGAGGGGGCACAGACCCTTGGCGTCAAGGGCAAGCTCGGCCCGTCCGACCTCGACGCCAATGCCGAAATCGCGTCCGGTTTCCTGCGCGCACTCGCTGGCACCTTCCGCCTCGAGCTCGACCTGCGCTCCGCCGATGCCACGGCGATGACCGCGCAACTCGGCCTCGGCGACGTCAGCCCGTTCCCCGAGGACCAACCGATGCATCTCGCGGGCGTCATCGAAGGCGATGTAGGCGCCAGCCTCGTTGCCACGCTCCGCGCCGATGGCGGCGGGGATTCGCTGGGCTTCTCGGGCAATGTCGCGGTCACCGATCCCGACCGGATCACTGGCAAGGGAACCCTCAAGGCGACGCTCGCGGACCCGTCCGCTCTGGCTGCCCGCGTCGGGGCCGATGGCCTGTGGCTGCCGCCGATCACGGCTATGGCGACGCTCGATTTCGTCGGGTCGCAATCGATCAAGCTCACCGGCATCGAGGGCACGTCCAACGGCGGTTCATTTTCCGGTCAGCTGGCGTTCAGCAAGCCGGCAGAAACCGGGCAGGTCAGCGGCAAAGTCAAGATTGGCGCCACTGACATTACCGGCATCGTCCGCACGCTGGCCGGTCCGGCGGCGCTGCTCCGGACCGGCGGTATCTGGCCCGACGGTCCCCTCGATACCGGCACCGCCCCCCGCACCACGGTCGGTCGCATCGAGGTCGATATCCCGGCCGTCTCGCTGGGCGATCGCAGCGTCACCGGCACCAGCTTCGGTCTCGATTGGGATGCCACGGGGGCCCGTATCCGCGACTTCAAGGGCAAGATCGGTGCGGGCTCCATCAATCTCGATCTCGCCGTCTGCTGCGCCGGACCGCTGAGCGACAAGCAGGTAACTGGGCGGATCAGCCTCACCCAGGTGGCGCTCGACGACATCGCGCCTGCCGCAGTAGCCGACGCGCTGGACGGCACCATCAACGCCGCCGGCCGGTTCGATGCTACCAGTGGCTCGGTTGCCGGCATCCTTG
>JAEYTN010000263.1 GCA_023433985.1 Pseudomonadota bacterium
TGGCGTCGAGGGTCTGTTCTTGGTTAAGCATGAGATTAAGTATCGCCGCGACCGCTTGCGTGTCAAGGCTTAAGTTGTGGCTTAAGTGATTTGCCGGCACCACGAGCTCCGGCGCGTCAAAGCCCGAACCAGGAAACAGCTATGTTGGGAGAGTTTGGCGCGCCCTAGGGGAATCGAACCCCTGTTCCAGCCGTGAGAGGGCTGTGTCCTGACCGCTAGACGAAGGGCGCCGCGGAATGGGGTGCTGATAATGGGGGATTTGCGGGCCGTCAAGCCCACTTGCACCTTCCGTCCGCCAACGCGACCGCAGTTGCCGGCGATAGAAATATATGCGATGTTATATAACATGATTGATAAAATCGACGATGCATTGCAGGGGCTTGGCCTCACGGCGCTTGGCAGCCGGCTGAAGCGGCTCGGCGACCGGCTGCAGGCCGAGGCGCAGGTGATCCTGGCCGAGGTGGAGCCGCCGATCGCCCCGGGGCAGCACCCGATGCTGCACACCATCGACCGGCACGGTCCGCTGGCGATCGGCGAGTTGGCGGAGCGGCTGGGCGTGACGCAGCCCGGCGTCACGCGCGCGATCGGACAGCTGAGCGCCGCCGGGCTGGTCGCGCTGGTGACGCCGCCCGACGACGGACGCCGGCGGCTCGTGTCGCTCACGGCCGAGGGGGCCCGCTTCGTGGCCGCGGCCAAGCGCGACACCTGGCCGGCGGTGGAGCGGGCGGTCGCCGATCTCTGCGCAGGCTTCGCCGACGAGCTGCTCGCAAGCCTGAGCAGGATGGAAGCGGGGCTCGAGGCGAAGTCGCTCCGCGCCCGGGTGAGGGAGCGCAAGGATGAAGCATGAGCTCGATCGTCCCGCCTGGTCGGCGCTGACCTCGCGGCACGCGGCCCTGGCCGAGCAGCGGCGCGGGGCGAGGCGCTACAACCCCGCGGCCGTGCCGTTCGCCGCGACGCGCGACGACGCGCCGGACGATGTCGCGGCGCTGGGCGAGCTGATCGGGCCGGGGCAGGTGGCGGTGTTTCCGCAGGCCGATACCGTCGTGCTGCCGCCGGGGCTCACGCGGGTGCAGGAGTTCGAGGCGGTGCAGATGGTCGCCACCGCGCCGTTCGAGCCGTTCGAGGACGAGCGCGTGCAGCCGCTCGGGCGCGCCGATGCCGCGGAAATGCTGGCACTCGCCACCTTGACCAAGCCCGGGCCGTTCACGCTGCGCGCGCTCGACCTCGGCCGCTTCTGGGGCGTCCGTCAGGCCGGCCGGCTGGTGGCCATGGCGGGCGAACGCATGTCGCTCACCGGCTATACCGAACTCAGCGGCGTCTGCACGCATCCCGACGTGCGTGGGCAGGGGCTGGGGCGCCTGATGTCCCGCTACGTCTCGGCGCAAATCAGCGCGCGGGGCGAGGGGGTCTTCCTCCACGGCTATGCCGGCAACGCCGTGGCCATCGGCCTTTACGAGTCGATCGGCTTCCGTATTCGCACGCCCATGCAGGTGGTCGTGGCCGAGCGTCCCGCCTAAAGCTGTGAAATCGCTGACATACCTGGTCAGCCGATTTAAAGCATTGAAATTCCATTACTATTCAGGAACCGGCTGTGGTCGGTCCTCGTTGTATCCGCGCCTGATGACGATGGAGAACAACGATGGCGACGATCATTGAAAATGGTGGCGGCGGTGGCGGTTCCGGGGCAGGCATCATCGCCGGGGTGCTGATCGTGCTGCTGGTGGTGGTCGGCTTCTTTGTGTTCGTGAACAACAATGGCGGCTCGGGCACCGTTGATGTCGACGTGCCGAAGGTGAACGTCGATGTCGTCCCTGACGGCCAGTAAGCCGCTTCCCTTCGGCTTGCGGCGCCGGCCGCACCCGGTGCTCAAGCTCGGCGCCGCGACGCTCGGTTCGCTTGGCGTGATCGTGGCGGGCTGGATGTTTCTCAGCGAAACCGTGAACCAGGCCGCCGCGAACGCGCCGCCGCCCCGCACCGACCGGCAGGTCTGGTACGTGCCGACCGCGCCAACCGTGGCGACGGCCACCGAACTCGACATCGCCCTCTCGGTGCCGGTGAAGGCCGAACTGCGGGCGCCGGTCGAGCCCAGCCTCAGCGACATCACCCACAAGGTGGGCGTCGAGTCGCTGCGCGTACGCTCCGGCCCCGACAAATCGGCCGAGCAGGTCTTCGCGCTCCGGGGCGGCACGGCGGTGAAGCTCGGGGCCAACCGCAACGGCTGGGTGGAGATCACCACCGACGATGGCCGTCACGGCTGGGTCTACGCGAAGTTCCTCAACCCGCGACAGGGCTGAGACGTGACCGATGCGAGATGGGGGAAGTGGCGCGCCCTAGGGGAGTCGAACCCCTCTCTGCACCGTGAAAGGGTGCCGTCCTAACCGATAGACGAAGGGCGCCGCGGAAGTGGGGTCCGTATAGGAAGGTTCATCCGGGCTGGCAAGCGGAAATTCCGCTCTCAACAGCCCGAAAAAGTCACGGGCTTGCCGCCGCCGCGCGGACGGTCGCGCACATCGACATGGATGAAGTTGCGCCCGGGGTAGCAGCCGAGCCCGCCGACCTGCTGGTTCTTCATGGCAAAGGCGATGAGGCTGCGCTTGTCGACGCCGGGGATGAAGAAGTCCGCGGCCATGCAGCGCATGTGCATGCTCGAATCCGCGCCGCCGCCGATGATGTTGCGGATGGGGTCGCGATAGCCGGAGTTGAGCACGACCTTGCGCCCGAACTTGCGCTCGAAGCTGCCGATCACCGATTTCAGCTGCGGCGTCATGCAGGAATTGTCGACGTCCGACGACGACAGGTACATGCCCGCCCGCTGCACATAGCCATTGTAGCTGCCCGGGCTGCCGCCCAGCGAAAAACAGCCTGCCAGCAGCGAAAGGCAGAACACTGCCACGATCAGTCGAGCCATACGTCGCTTCCCGATGGACACCGGCCGCGGGGGCAGGCGCTAGGTCACCGGGAAGCTAAGGATTTTAAGCTAATTGCCGCCTAACCGGCTTGGTGAACGAAGCCTTACCAGGCGCCGGTATTGGGCATCGAGGCCCAGGGCTCGGCCGGGGGCAGGGGGCTGCCCTTCTGCAGGATCTCCACCGAGATGTTGTCCGGCGAGCGGACGAAGGCCATGTTGCCGTCGCGCGGCGGGCGGTTGATGGTG
>JAEYTN010000268.1 GCA_023433985.1 Pseudomonadota bacterium
CCGGCACTAAACCCGGCGCGGGCGCCAAGACATGATCCACCCCACCACCGACCTGATGATCCGCGCCGCCATCGCGGCGGCGGCCGAGATCATGTCAGTCTACGTCCGTTCGTTTGTCGCCGAGGCCAAGACCGACGGCTCGCCGGTGACCGAGGCCGACCAGCGGGCGGAGATGGTGATCCTCGAGCAGCTGGCACCCACGGGCATCCCGGTGCTGGGGGAGGAGAGCGTGGCGGCCGGCATCATCCCGGCACTCGACGGGCAGTTCTTCGTGGTCGACCCGCTCGACGGCACCAAGGAATTCATCAAGCGCAACGGCGAGTTCACGGTGAACATTGCGCTCACCGAGGGCGGAAGGCCGCGTTCGGGCGTAGTTCTGGCCCCGGCCACGGGCGACCTCTACTGGGGCGATGCCGCAGGAGCCTTCGCGGCTCGGCTCGAGGATAGGGCGCTAGCAGGCGTCCGGGCGATCCGGGTGGGGGAGACGGGTCCGCTGCGTATCGTCGCCAGCCGGTCGCATGGTCATGCGGCGCTGGCGACGCTGTGCGAGACCCTGTCGGTCGAGCAGAATGTTTCGGTCGGCTCATCGCTCAAGTTCTGCCTGCTCGCGAACGGAGAAGCGCAGCTTTACCCGCGGTTTACCCCAACCTCCGAATGGGACACCGCAGCCGGCCAGGCGGTATTGGAGGCTGCGGGCGGCGTGGTATGGGACCTCGACGGGTTGCCCCTCACCTGCGGTCACCGCGACAAGCGCTTCCTCAACGGCTGCTTCCTCGCCGCGGCGAGCGAAAGCCTGGGCCGCAAGGCGCTGGCGGAGATGCGGCGGCTGGTGGCCTGAGCGGCATTCGCCCGACCGCCCCGCAACGGCCCGTTAAGGCCATGACGAAATCGCATGGCAGCCACTCTTCAGCCCTTGTTGCTCCTCAACCCCGCTCCATATATAGGCCCGGCATATGCTGGTCCGTTATATGCTGAACGGATAGAGGAACATGAATGTAAGAACCATCTGCCTCGCCATTCTCTATGACGGCGAGGCCACCGGATATGAGATCAGGAAGCTCTCGGTCGAGGGCGAGTACTCGTATTTCATCGATGCGAGCTACGGCTCGATCTATCCGGCGCTGGCACGGCTCGAGACGGAAAAGCTCGTCACTTCAAGGGTGGAAGTGCAGGACGGGAAGCCCGCCAAGAAGATCTATTCGATCACCCCGCTGGGGCGGTCGGCCTTCATTCAGTCGCTCTTCGAGAAGCTGGGCGAGGATGAGTTCCGCAGTGAATTCCTCCTGTTCCTGCGTTTCGCCACTGAACTTCCGCAATCGCTGGTCGAGCAGCGGCTAGACGAACGACTCGCAGAAGTCGACGCCACGCTCGCCGATTTCGACCGGCTCAAACAACAACACACCCATCCGGGCGATGCGTGGGTCATCGATTACGGCCGCACTTGCATGCAGGCCGCCCGTGACTACATCGAGGCGCACCGGGGCGAACTTATCGCAATGGCTCGGCCCGACGCGGGCGATGCCGCTGCGGCCGAGTAGAGGGACTTTTCCAATGCGTGCAATCTATTCATACGGCGTGGCCGGGGTCATCCTCGTTGCAGGCGCGGCCTGGCTCGCAACCGGCACGCTGGTGGCCGGCGGCAACGGCCCGGGCAATGGCGAGCGGCCGATCATTCCGGCCCTGCATGCCGATGCCGGCCATGGCGGCGGACACGCCGAGGGCGAGATCGACCCGCACCTGACCATCGCCGAGCGCGTCGCCGAGGCGGCGACCTCGGACGGTAAGCTGCAGTCGGTGCGCACCGAGACATACGAGGTCAAGCCCTTCCCCATCCAGGTGCCGCTGCGCGGCCGCACCCAGGCCAAGTCGGTAGTGACCATCACGCCCGAGACGAGCGGCGTCGTCACCGAGGTCAACGTCACCAAGGGCCAGACCGTGGCGGCCGGCGACGTGCTGTGCACGCTCGACCAGGGCACCCGCGCGGCCGCCGTGGCGCAAGCCCAGGCCGGCCTCGCTCAGGCGCAGGCCGATTTCGACACCAACGCTGCGCTGCGCGAAAAGGGCCTCGCGGCGAAGAACACCGCCAATGCGCTCGAAGCGGCCCTCAAGGCGGCGCAGGCCGGCTTCGACCAGGCCAAGGCCGAGTTCGACCGCACCCAGGTCAAGACCCAGGTGGCCGGCGTGGTGCAGGACCCGCTGGCGACCGTCGGCACGATGCTGAGCCCGGGCGCGCCGTGCGCCACCGTGGTCGAGCTCGACCCGATGCTGTTCGTGGGTACCGTGCCCGAGGCCCGCATCGCGCTCGCCAAGCTGGGCCTCAAGGCCAAGATCACCACCGTGACCGGGCAGGATGTCGACGGCGAGGTGAGCTACATCGCCCCGACCGCCGACGAGGCGACCCGTTCGTTCCCGGTCGAAATCCAGATCCCCAACCATGACGGCTCGGTGCGTTCGGGCATCACCGCCACGGCACGGGTGGAGATGGGCACGATGCCGGCACACCTGCTGCCGCAGTCGGTGCTGACGCTGGACGACCAGGGGGCGCTGGGCGTGCGCGCCGTGGAAGAAGGCGCCGTGAAGTTCTACCCGGTGACGATCGTATCGGACACACGCGAGGGCGTGTGGGTCACCGGGCTGCCCGCCAAGGTGGATGTGATCACCGTCGGCCAGGAGTTCGTCGTGGAGGGCCAGAAGGTCGACGCGACGAACGTTACAGGGACGCCTGAGGCCGGGACGGCCGCTGCCACTGAAGGGGTGCAGTCATGATGAATTTCCTCGAACGCGTCCTGCGCATGCCGCGGGTCGTGCTGACGGTGATGGCGCTGCTGCTCCTCGCCGGCTTCGGCTCCTACATGTCGTTGCCCAAGGAAAGCTTCCCGGCGATCGACATCCCCTATTTCTACGTTTCGACCAGCCAGACCGGCGTTTCCCCGCGGGACGCCGAGCGGCTGCTGGCCAAGCCGATCGAGGATCGCGTCAAGGACATCGACGGGCTCGAGAACTACACCTCGACGGCGACGACCGGCCATGCGTCGGTCTTCCTCGAGTTCAACGTGAATGCCGACA
>JAEYTN010000283.1 GCA_023433985.1 Pseudomonadota bacterium
GGGCAAGTGAGGTCAAGGCCGTGCACGTCGCTGCAGGCTAGATGCCCAGCACCCTCGCGAGGGTGCCGGCAGGGTGACGATCATGCAAATCGAGACCATCGAGACAACCCAGCTGGGTCGCGCCGAAGCCGTGCTCGCTCGCGGCTTTCCGAACCGGCCTCCTGGCTTCTGGAGACGGGCACTGTCCACCCTGGACGACTATCGCCGCCGTCATCAGTCGCAGCCCATCGGGACCCTGCTGGTCCATGAGGGAAAGGACGTGGGCGTCCTGCTGTCCATCGAGAGCAGGACGGCCGGCGGCGGGCGAAAGGTCAACCTGTCGAGCTGGTACGTGGATGCGGAAGCCCGCTTCTTCGCGCCGCTGATGCTTCGCGCCGCACTCGCGCGGGCTCCGGTGGCGACCGACCTGTCGCCGACGGGCGAAGTCCGTGCTGTCAACGAGCGACTGGGAATGGGCGGCCGCGTCCTCGGCTCGATGATCGTGCCGTTGCCGATCGACGCCCTGCGCCCGTCGCAGGGCAAGGTACGGGAGGGGACGGCAGGCGCGAGCGGCGCGGACGACGTGTTGCTTGCCGATCATGCGGCCATGGGCCTCGTCACCGCCACCCTTGGCGAGGCGACCGGCACCGTGCATCCGCTGATCTTCATGCCGACGACGCTGCGCGGGGTGCCCGGCGCCCGCCTCATCTACTGCCGGAGCCTGAGCACGGTCGGCCGAGAGCGCGGGGCAATCGCCCGCTTCCTGCTGGCTCGCGGCTACCTCTTCCTCGAGATCGAGGCGAACCGCGCCGACACGTGGCCCGGCGCCATCCACGCACCGAGCCGCTGCGTGGTCTTCGCCAAGGGCGACCTGCCCATCGACTCGATCGACCACAGCTACACCGAACTCCCCTTCATTCACTGCACATCCCGGAGCCAGACATCATGATCGACGACCGCGCCAACACCACCGACCTCGTCTACGCCTACCTGCGCGAGCGCTTCCCCGCCCTGCACGATGTGGCGGCGGATACCCCGCTGCTCACCTCGGGAGCCGTGGATTCGCTCGGCATGCTCGATCTCATGATGTTCCTCGGCGAACGCTTCGAGATCAGCCTCGACGACATGGATTTCGCTCCCGAGAACCTCGCGACGCCGAAGCAGCTCGTCGAGTTCGTCGAGCGGCGGGTAGCAACATGACCCGGGCGCCGATGCTGCTGCACGACCTGCTTAACCCGGACGCGCACGACGGAAAGGTCGTGCTGATCGACGGCGAGCGCCAGCTCACCTACGGGGCGTTGCGGAAGCGGGTGGCGGACTTTGCCGCGGCGTTTCGGAGCGCCGGGTTGCAGCGGGGCGATCGTGTCGCGATCCTGCTGCCCAAGTGCATCGAAGATTGCTGCGCGATCTTCGCCGCTTCGATGGCCGACGCGGTGTTCGTTCCGATCAACCCGCTGCTCAAGCCGGCGCAGGTGGCTCACATCGTGACCGACGCCGAGCCGCGGCTGGTGGTTACCAACCGCGAACTCGCCAGCGTCGCCGAGGAGGCGACGCGAGATGTCCCGAACCTGTCGGTGATGCTGGTCGAGGACATCGCCGAGGCGGCCGGGGCGATCGCACCGCCACGGGCGATAGGCGAGGACCTGGCGGCGATCCTCTATACGTCCGGTTCCACAGGGCGGCCCAAGGGCGTCATGCTGAGCCACCGCAACCTCGTGGCCGGTTGCCGCATCGTGCGCACCTACCTGGGGATTACGGAAGCCGACCGCATCCTTTCGGTCCTCCCCTTCAGCTTCGACTATGGCTTGAACCAGCTGCTGACGGTGGTCGAGCAAGGCGCATCCATGGTGCTGCTGACCTTCCGGGTCGGCGACGACATCGTCCGGGCGCTCGAAAAGCACGACGTCACCGGGCTGGCCGGGGTGCCGACCGTGTGGGCCATCCTGACCCGCGGCTCGCCGCTGCTGCCCAAGACCCCGCTACCGAAGCTGCGCTACGTGACCAATTCCGGCGGGGCGGTGCCTACCGATACGTTGCGGCGGCTGCGGCAGCTGCTTCCGTCCACCAGGGTGTTCCTGATGTATGGGCTGACCGAGGCGTTCCGTTCGACCTACCTGCCACCCGAGGAACTCGACCGGCGCCCGAACTCGATCGGGCGCGCCATCCCCGAATGCGAGGTTTATCCGGTAGCGGCAGACGGACGACGCGCGGCGGTGGGCGAGCCGGGGATCCTCGTGCATCGCGGCCCGACGGTATCCCTCGGCTACTGGCGACGGCCTGAAGACACCGCGCGGGTGCTTCGGCCCGACCCGCTGGTGCCGCCAGATCGCGGCGCCAGCACCGTCTGCTATTCGGGCGATCTCGTCGTCGAGGACGAGGACGGGTTCCTCACCTTCGTGGGACGCGCCGATGCGATGATCAAGTCCTCCGGCTACCGCATCAGCCCGACCGAGGTCGAGGATGTGGTCATGGCGACCGGCGCCTTCCGGCAGGTTGCCGTCATCGGCCTGCCCGATCCGGTTGCCGGGCAGCGCGTGCACGCCGTGGCAATTGCCTCGGGGCAGTGCGAGGTGCGCACCCTGCTGGCCGATATCGCGCAGCAACTGCCGGGCTATATGGTGCCGCGGGAGATCGAGCTGGTCGACGCCCTGCCCGTCACCCCCAACGGCAAGGTCGACTACCCCGGACTCGTGCGGGAACGGGCGCAATGACGGCGCCGGACGATCTGGCGAGCCGGCTGGCGGCCGAGCATTTTTCCACGCGCGGCGGTCATCTTCTGGTCGGCGAGCATACCGTGGAGGCGCTGGCGAAGCGGCTCGGCACGCCGCTCTTCATCTATGACGCCGCTGTCATGCGCCGGTCTTTCCGGCGGCTGGCGGAGGCGGTGGAGGGCTTTGCGACCATCTACTTCTCGGTGAAGGCCAATCCCGCCGTCCCGGTGATCCGGCTCTTCGTCGAGGAGGGAGCAGGCGCGGAGATCGCGTCTGTCGGCGAGTACCGGAAGGCGATCGCCGCGGGAGCGGCGACGGACCGCATCCTGTTCGCGGGACCGGGCAAGCGTCAGGCCGAGCTGGCCGAAGTGGTGGCGGGCGGCATCGGCGAAATTCATGTGGAGACGATCGAGGAGCTGCATCGGCTGGAGGCCATCGGGCGGGAGGCGAACCGAACCGTCAGCATCGCGCTTCGCATCAACCCCGTTGCGGGCGTGCAGGGCGGCGCGATGCGGATGGGCGGCAAGCCTGCCGCATTCGGCTTCGACGAGGAAACGCTCGGCGATGTGCTGCGGCTGGTCGCGGACTGCCCTCACGTCGCGCTGACCGGCCTGCATCTGTTCGCCGGCACGCAGATGCTGGACGCCGCGGTCTTGCTAAAGCAGTGGGAACACGGGCTGTCGCTCGCCGCCTCCATTTCCGCGCAGCTCGGCCGCCCGCTGGCCAACGTCGATCTCGGCGGGGGGCTGGGCATCCCCTATTTTGCCGGCGACGGCGCCCTCGATCTCGGGGCCATTGCGGCAGGCATTCCGGCGCTCCGCCGCCAGGTGCCGGCGGGCACGCAGGTAATCGTCGAGCCGGGCAGGTTTCTTGCGGGACCGGCGGGGCTTTACGTGGTCGGGGTCAATGCGGTGAAGCAATCGCGCGGGCAAACCTTCGTCATTACCGACGGCGGCATGCACCACCACCTGGCCGCATCCGGCAATCTCGGCCAGGTCATCAAGCGAGACTACCCGTTCGTGGCGCCTGCACGGATGTCGGAGGCGCCCTGCGCGGCTCCCGTGACGGTCGTCGGACCGCTGTGTACGCCGCTCGACACCCTCGGCCGCAGCGTGATGCTGCCGGAAATGCGTGCCGACGATCTGCTCGCCATCCTCCAGTCCGGCGCCTACGGCCCCACTGCCAGCCCGATCGGCTTTCTCGGCCACCCGGCCCCCGTGGAACTTCTGGTGGACGGGGCGAGGGTCGAGCAGGTGTGAGGCTAGAGGGCCGCCGGAAGCGCCTCGCCCGACATCGGGGGCGGAGCGGCCGGCACCGGCGACGAGCCGGCGCTCGTCACGGCGGCCTCGTATGCCGCCTGCAGCGTCGCCAGGGCCGAGCGCTCGGGCCGTGGAGCGCCGAGATGGAGGTGCCGCAGCTCGTCCATGAACTCGTCCCAGAGCGGCGAGCCGCCTTCCTCGAGGATCTCGGCGCGCACGGCGAGTTCAGTCGAGGGCAGCGTGTGCCGCAGCCCCCAGCTGCCCATCATCGCCATCAGGGGTACGAGCTCGATCGCCTTTTCGGTGAGGCTGTAGAGGACGCGCTGCTTGTGGCGGGGGTCGGCGCTGCGCGACAGCATGCCGTTGGCGACCAGCCGCTTCAGCCGGTCGGCGAGGATGTTGCTGGCAATGCCCTCGAGGCTGTCGGTCAGCAGCGCGCGGAAGGTGCGCCGGTCGCCGAACATGACGTCGCGGAGGATGATCAGGCTCCAGCGGTCGCCAAAAGTCTCCAGCGTGAGGTTGATAGGACAGCCCAGGCGTCGGCGGCTCATCGCGTCCTCCGTCAAACCGGTTGCAAAATAGAGGTGGTTCCTCCCCGCCACGCACTGTTAGCACAGGCCACGGCGCAAATGAATGCGAGCCCGAAGGGCCGCCGCCGGGCAACAGGAGGAAGCAGATGGCCAAGCTCATTGCCGGCATGAACCAGTCGCTCGACGGCTATGTCGATCACGAAGGCTTCGCCCCGGGCCCCGGGCTCTTTCGCCACTTCATCGAGCAGACCAGGAAGCAGGCGGGCAGCCTCTATGGCCGCCGCCTCTACGAGATCATGGCCTACTGGGACGAGGACCAGGCCGACTGGGGGCCCGCCGAGCGCGAGTTCGCCGAGGCGTGGCGCAAGTCGCCCAAATGGGTCGTGTCGCGCACCTTGCAGTCGGTCGGCCCGAACGCGACGCTGCTCTCCGGCGACCTTGCCGATGCGGTGCGGAAGATCAAGGCGGAGCGAGATGGCGTCATCGACGTGGGCGGAACGAAGCTGGCGAAGAGCCTCGGCGACCTCGGCCTGATCGACGAGTACCACATCTACCTGCACCCGCTGGTGCTGGGCTCCGGCACGCCGTTCTTCGCCGGCCCGCCCCCGGCGCTACGTCTGCTGGGAAGCGAGCCCATGGGCGAAAACGTGATCAAGCTGAGCTACGCCCCAGCCTGACCACGCGCAGCCGCCCTGCCCTCAGAATTCCTCGTGGGTGCGCGGGTCGCCGTCGAACAGGCGGCCGTTCGTGCGGTTGAGCGTACCGATGGCGGCCATGTCGGCATCGTCGAGTTCGAAATCGAAGATGGCGAGGTTTTCGGCACGGCGGTCAGCGTTGGCAGACTTCGGGATCGGCAGCACGCCGAGCTGATGATGCCAGCGGAGCACGATCTGCGCGGGGGTGCGGCCGTGCTCTGTCGCAAGCGCCACGATGGGCGCTTCGGAAAGCAGCGCGGTGCCCTTGCCGATGGGCGTCCAGGCTTCGGTGAGGATGCCGCGGGCCTTGTCGGCGGCGCGCTGCTCGGGCTGGTTGAAGTAAGGGTGGAGCTCGATCTGGTTGACGCTTGGCGCGACTCCGGTTTTCGCGATCAGCTGGTCGAGGTATTCCGGCAGGAAGTTCGAGACCCCGATGGAGCGGACGAGGCCGCGCTCGCGCGCTTCGATCATCCCTTCCCAGGCCTCGACGAACAGCTGCTGGCTCGGGTTGGGCCAGTGGATGAGGTAGAGATCGATATAGTCGAGGCCGGTGCGGAGCACGGATTCCTCGATGGTCCAGACGACGTTCGGCTTCTTGTGGTGGCGGCCGGGGAGCTTCGAGGTGACGCGGATTTCCTCGCGCGGCACGCCCGACATGCGAACGGCCTTGCCGACGGCGCCCTCGTTCTCGTAGTTCACGGCGGAATCGAGGATGCGGTAGCCCTGCCGCAGGGCGTCGGCCATCGACTCGGCGCCGGGGATGCCACGCAGGTTGTAGGTGCCAAGGCCGATGGCCGGCAGCGTGGTGCCGTCGTTGAGGGTGTAGTTCGGCAGTGTCATTGACTCGCTCCCAAGTAGGGGCGCGAGGGTTGGGCAGCGGCGGCAGCGAAGTCAACCCGGAAGCGGAAAATGCCACTCGCTGCAGGAAAGCGCGCTGCCGCCCGCTGCATCGTCGAGGCGATCCACCTCGAAGCGACTGTCGGCGGCCGCGACCGACGGGTTTGCGACGAGCGCCACGGTGGTTGCCACCTGGCCCACGAGGCCCCTCAATTGAGCCTGGGGACGAGTTTTGCCACCCTTTTCCTGCCCGCTGCCATCAGCGAGTAGAGCGGTTCGCCATTGCGCGGCTCGTCGACGACCAGCCAGCCGCCACGGATACGCTCGGAACACGCCTCGTGCAGGCGCCCCCCGCTATAGTTCAGAGCCGACTGCACCTCCGAGAACGCAACATTCTGGTACAATCTAAGTCTCTGTCGCGAAATGAATAAGATAACAGCAACCGCGTCGGTCGACAGGTCGATGTTCCTGCGCATGTATCCCTCCATGCCCAGCTCCAACGAGGTGTTTATAGCATCGTCCGGAACGTAATTCGAGGGGCGAGGAGGATGAACAGTCTATCTGGGGAAACCCGCCCGACAGACTGTGCCCCGCCGGCAGCTTTGGAGCCGCCTCAGCTGCGCAGGCCCGGCGCCTCGCGGCCGGTCGACAGCACATACTCGTCGTAGCCGCCGCCGAAGGTGTGGATGCCCTCGGGCGTGAGTTCGAGCACACGGTTCGACAGCGCCGCGAGAAAGTGACGGTCGTGCGAGACGAAGAGCATGGTGCCCTCGTACTGCGCGAGCGCCGCGATCAGCATCTGCTTGGTGGCGATGTCGAGGTGGTTGGTCGGCTCGTCGAGGACCAGCAGGTTCGGCGGATCGAACAGCAGCAGCGCCATGACGACGCGCGCCTTTTCGCCGCCCGAGAGCACCTTGCACTTCTTGTCGATGTCATCGCCCGGAAAACCGAAGCAGCCCGCGAGGGCGCGGAGCGGCGCCTGGTTGGCCTGCGGGAACGCGTCCTGCAGGGTCTCGAACACGGTGCGATCGGGATCGAGGAGGTCCATGGCGTGTTGGGCGAAATAGCCCATCCTGACGCTGGGACCGCGATTGACGATGCCGGCATCGGGGTCGGCCGCCCCCGCGACAAGCTTCAGGAGCGTCGACTTGCCGGCGCCGTTGACGCCCATGATGCACCAGCGTTCCTGCCGACGGATGTGGAAATCGAAGCCGTCATAGATCGACCGCGAGCCGTAGCGCTTCGACACCTGCTTGAGCATCACCACGTCTTCGCCGGAGCGGGGTGCGGGGCGGAACTCGAAGTTGACCGTCTGGCGGCGCTTGGGCGGCTCGACGCGGTCGATCTTGTCCAGTTTCTTCACGCGGCTCTGAACCTGCGCGGCATGGCTGGCGCGGGCCTTGAAG
>JAEYTN010000305.1 GCA_023433985.1 Pseudomonadota bacterium
GCCGATCATCGCCCTCAGCCAGCTCTCCCGCCAGGTGGAAAACCGCGACGACAAGCACCCGCAGCTCGCCGACCTGCGTGAATCCGGCTCGATCGAGCAGGACGCCGACGTGGTCCTGTTCGTCTATCGCGAGGAGTACTACCTCAAGAACAAGGAGCCCAAGGAAGGGACTCCCGAGCACATGGCCTGGATGAGCGAGATGGAGAAGGTCCATGGCCGGGCCGAAATCATCATCGGCAAGCAGCGTCACGGCCCCACCGGCACCGTGCAGGTGAGCTTCGAGGCGCAGTACACGCGCTTCGGCAACCTGGCGCAATCCGACTACCTGCCCGAGAGGATGGAGTAGTGATGTCAGCTCCTGCCGTTGCGACCGGGTATGGCGGCCGGCTGACCGTCGACCTCGGCGCGCTCAAGCGCAACTGGCAGGCGCTCGACAAGGTGAGCCGCGGCGCGCTCACCGGCGCGGTGGTGAAGGCCGACGCCTATGGTACCGGCATCGCCCAGTCGGCGCGCGCGCTTTACGAGGCCGGCGCCCGCTTCTTCTTTGCCGCGACGCCCGACGAGGGCATCGTTGTGCGCGCCGCCCTGCCCGACGACAGCCACATCTTCATCCTCAACGGCCTGTTCCCAGGGTCCGCGCCGCTCTACGTGGGCGAACGGCTGATGCCGTGCCTCGCCTCGATCCCCATGCTGGAGGAATGGCTCGAGGCCTGCCTTGCGCGCAACCAGGCGCTGCCGGCGGCACTGCACTTCGATACCGGCATCAACCGGCTCGGCTTCCGGCTCAACGAGGCCTCGATCGTCAAGCGCCTGGTCGACCAGGTCGGCTACGCGCCGCAGATGATCATGAGCCATCTCGCATGCGCCGATATCCCCGGCCACGAGAAGAACCGCACGCAGCTGGCGCTCTTCACTTCGGTTATGGCGCAGTTCCCGGGCATCCCGGCATCGCTCTCCAACTCGGCCGGGCTGATCACCAACCGCGAGAACCACTTCCAGATGGTCCGCCCCGGCATCGCGCTCTATGGCGGCCGCGCCGTCGCCGGGCGCCGCAACCCGATGGCCCCGGTGGTCACGCTCGAAGCGCCGATCCTGATGGTCAAGGACGTGAAAACAGGCGAGGCTGTCGGCTACGGCGCCTTGCAGACCATGACGCGCGACAGCCGCATCGCCGTGGTCGGCATCGGCTACGCCGACGGCTTCTTCCGCTCGCTGAGCTCGGCCGACAACCACCGCGGCACGCAGGTGGTGATCGCCGGCCAGACCTGCCCGGTGGTCGGCCGCGTCTCGATGGACATGATCGGCGTCGACGTCACCGACCTGTCCGAGCTCCCGCCCCCCGGCGCGATGGCCGAGATCATCGGCAAGACCGTGACCGTCGACGACCACGCCGACGTGGCGGGCACGCTCGGCTACGAGGTCCTAACCAGCCTCAAGGGCCGCTACGTCCGACAGTATGTCGAGAGCGTCGGCGCGGCTCCGGCGACGGAATAGGCCTCGGTCGAGCGGTGCGAAGCGCCGCCCACTCTCACCACAAATTCCGCCCATCGATCTCCTCGACCTTCAGCGACTTCAGGTCGAAATCGTCCAGCAGCCGCACATTGATCGCGAACTTCTTCCTTTCCGGAATGCCCTCGCCGCCCAGTTCCCAGTCCGGCGAGACTCCGTAGGTCGCGCAGCCGCAGTTGGCGCAGAAGTAATGCAGGTTGAATCCGGACTGCGTGTACTCGCCGCGATGCGTCTCCGAGACGATCCGCGGCACGTCGGGCGAGTAATATGCCCACAACCCGCCCGACTTCGTGCAGAAGGTGCAGGTGCAGCTTGTTGCGTGTGTCGGCGCATCCGGCAGCTCGATCCGGGTGCCGCCGCAGTGACAGGTGGCAATCGCGGTCATGGCCCAATCTCCTTGTTTTTCAGTGACCTCAGGTTGCAACAGCGGTACTGACAGCCTGTGTCAGCAGCCACATGTTCTCTTTTTGTTCTTGCCAATGCGACGGGCCTGGAGCTACTCTTCCTGCCCCAGGAGAGGAGCTTCAGATGGACCTGCTCGCACCCCAGCCTTCGCTGTTCCCGCCCAAGCCGCTGCCGCCCGAATCGCCGGCTCCCGCGCGCCCCGGACCCGACCGTCACCCGGTGTTCTTCGCCATCCTGCCGCCGCCCAGCCTGCAGCCCGAGCTCCGCCGCGCCGTCGATTCCTGTCGCCGGTGGCACGTCTCCGCCAAACTCGGCACGCCGGAGACCCGGCATATCTCGCTCGTCGCCCTCGGCTTCGCCCAGCAACTGACGGACGAGGACCGACGAGCCGCCGAAGCTGCCGCGGCATCGCTCCGCGTCCCACGCTTCGCCCTTCGCTTCGACCGCGCCGCGAGCTTCCGCGCCAAGCCGGGCAACAAGCGTCCACTTGTCCTGCTCCCAGCCGACCCCGGGCCGCTCGAGGCCCTCACCACAGCCCTGCGCGAGGCCATGCTGCAGCAGGGCTTCGTGCCGCAACGGCCGCCGGCCCGCTTCCACCTCACCCTGTGCTACGACCGCACCGACATCCGCACCCGCCCTATCGACCCGGTGGACTTCGAGGTCGACCGCTTCGCGCTGGTGCGCAGCGTCTATGGCGAGACGCGGTACGAACACTGGGGCGAGTGGCGGCTGGGCTGAAGCACGTGACGGCCTCACCTCGGCACGAACCGGAAAACTTATCCCCGCGCCTATGTTCTCTCTTCGTTCTTGCATCGAGGCATAACCTCGGCTACCGTCCGGCCATCACCGGAAACCGACGATGGCGCGCACCAAAACCTCCTATGTCTGCCAGGCCTGCGGGGCCGTTTCGCCGCGTTGGCAGGGCCGCTGCGAAAGCTGCGGGGAGTGGAACACCATCGTCGAGGAGATCGTCGATTCGGGTGTCGGCGCCGGTCCCAAGTCCGCCGTAGCGGGCGGCCGGCCGGTGGAACTGCTGCCGCTGGCGGGAGAGACGGAAACGGCGGCGCGCGTCACCACCGGCATCGCCGAGCTCGACCGGGTGACCGGCGGCGGCTTCGTCATGGGCTCGGCCGTGCTGGTCGGCGGCGATCCGGGCATCGGCAAATCCACCCTGTTGCTGCAGGGCGCGGCGGCCCTGGCGCAGCAGGGCAAGCGCGTCGTCTACGTGTCGGGCGAGGAAGCGGTGGCGCAGGTGCGGCTCAGGGCCCAGCGCCTCGGGCTTGGCGACAGCCCGGTGCTGCTCGCCAGCGAAACCAATGTCGAGATCATCCTCGCAACGCTGCAGAAGGGCCCGCCGCCCGACCTCGTGATCATCGACTCGATCCAGACGCTGTGGACCGACCGGGTGGAGAGCGCGCCCGGCACCGTCACGCAGGTGCGCACCTCGGCGCAGGCGCTCACCCGCTTCGCCAAGAAATCGGGCGCCGCGCTGGTGCTCGTCGGGCACGTCACCAAGGACGGGCAGATCGCCGGTCCGCGCGTCGTCGAGC
>JAEYTN010000308.1 GCA_023433985.1 Pseudomonadota bacterium
GATCATCTTCTGGTCGCGCATGGCGGCGAGCACCAGATTGGCGCGGGCCTGCGCGCCCTTGAGATTGCGAGTCGGCGCTAGGCGGGAGGGGGAATTGACGAGACCGGCCAGCATGGCCGCCTCGGCGACCGTCACCTGCCGGGCCGACTTGCCGAAATAGCGCTGCGCCGCCGCCTCGACGCCATAGGCACCGGCGCCGAAATACACGCGGTTCAGGTAGAGGTCGAGCAACTGGTCCTTGGTGAACTTGTGCTCCAGCCACAGGGCCAGCACCAGCTCCTGCATCTTGCGCGATGCGGTGCGCTCCTGGGTGAGGAACAGGTTCTTGGCGAGCTGCTGGGTCAGCGTCGAGCCGCCCTGCCTGAGGCGCCGGGAGGTGAGGTTGGTGACGAGGGCGCGCGCGAGGCCTTCCGGATCGAGGCCGAAATGGCTGTAGAAGCGCTGGTCCTCGATGGCGACGAAAGCCTTGGGCAGATAGGGCGGCAGCTCGCTGATGGGCACGGCGACGCCGCCCATGTCGCCCCGGGTGGCGATGGTCTTGCCGTTGGCACCCTGCACGGTGACGGTGGGCGGACGCTTGGGGATCATCAGCGTCTGCATGGGCGGCAGCTTCGACGCCTCGTAGGCGATGACGCCCGCAAGGCCGAGCAGCGCCCATACGCCCAGGATGAGGCCCCACTTCACCAGCCGGAACAGGACGGGCCCGCCGCCGCGACGGGGTGGGCGGGGCGGCGGATCGGAGCGGCCACGGCGCGGGGCGGGGGCGGAACGCATGTCGGGCTCAGCCTTGGCCTTGGGGCGCGGGGTCGGCTTGCGGGAAGAAGCCGGCGGCTCGGGCGGCGGGGCGGCGGACCGGTCGCGAGGATCGAGGCGGATGTCGAACAGGGAATCGGACCGCTCCATGAGCGGCTCGCGCCTCATGCCATCCCCCCGTCCGTGTGCCGTCATGCCGTGTCCCGTCGCGTCGCCGGCCTGCGTCGCAGGCGCGGCCCCTTCGACCACCAAAATGGGGCGAAGATCAGCCGCTGCGGCACATGGTGCCGGCCTCACCTCAAGGAAGCGTTACGCCGCAAGCGTTTTCGGGGCGGGATGGGACTGGGTGTCCCCTAGGCAGCGGACTCATAATGCATTGATCCAGATGCGTGTTGCGGCGAGCTTGAGGGCCGCGAGGAAATTGTCCGGGCGGCGATCGTATCGCGTGGCGAGACCTCGCATCTGCTTGATGCGGTTGAAGAAGCGCTCGATCTGGTTTCTCTGTCGGTAGAGCCACGGGCTGAAGGCGAAGGTCCGCTTGCGGACGACACGTGGCGGCACATTGGCGAAGGCGCCGCGTTCTGCCGTCTCGGCGCGGATAGCGTCGGTGTCATAGGCCTTGTCGGCGAGAAGGATGCTGCCGGTTGGGGCGTGAGCCAAAAGTTCGCGGCCCACAGGCGCATCGCCGGCCTGCCCGGCGGTGAGCCGGAGGTGAATCGGCCGGCCTTCAGCGTCGACCAAGGCATGGATCTTCGTGGTCAGTCCACCCCGGGAGCGTCCCATGCAACGATCGTCATCGCCCCCTTTTTGATCGCGGCGCCGTGCTGGTGAACGCGAACGCAGGAGCTGTCGATCATGACGATATCGCCGTCATAGGCAGCCGAGACCGCTTCCAGCAGCTTGTCCCAGACCCCCGCCGCCCGCCAGCGCACGAAGCGGTTGTAGAGGGTTGTGCGCGGACCATAGCGCTCCGGCACGTCCCGCCACGGCGCACCGGTGCGGAACCGCCAGAGGATGCCGTTGATCACCCGGCGGTCGTCCACCCGCGCCACGCCCCGCACCTTGTTCGGCAGCAGCGGCGCGATGATCGCCCATTCCTCATCGGTCAGCTCGTGGCGGCGCATCTCTCTTACTCCCAGATCGGGAGCTTGAATCACGACACGCTCACCCGCGCAAATTTATGGGGCCACGCCCTAAGACGGCACCCGTGCCGTGCATCGTGCGCGAGGGCGGCATCGCCGAGGAGGATTCGCTGGCCGAAAATGTCCAGCGCGCGCCGCTGCATCCCCTCGACCAGTTCCGCGCCTTCCTCGCCCTACGGGAGAAGGGCCAGTCCGAGGAGGAGATCGCGGCGGCCTTCTTCGTCTCGGTCGCCGTGGTGAAGCAGCGGCTGAAGCTCGCCTCCGTCTCGCCGAAGCTCCTCGACACCTATGCCGAGGATGGCCTCACCCTCGACCAGCTGATGGCCTTCACCGTGTCCGGTGACCATGAGCGGCAGGAGCAGGTGCTGGAGCGTCTCGCCCAGGCTTACGACAAGCAGCCCCACGCCATCCGGCGCATGCTGACGGAGGGCGCGGTCCGGGCATCTGACAAGCGGGCCCGGTTCATCGGCATCGAGGTCTATGAGGCGGCCGGCGGCACGGTGCTGCGCGACCTGTTCCAGGGCGATGACGGCGGGTGGCTGCCAGACGTGACCCTCGTCGACCGGATGGTGGCGGAGAAGCTCGCCATTGAGGCGGACGGGATCCGCGGCGAAGGCTGGAAGTGGATCGAGGTCGCGCCCGACTTCGCCTATGGCCACACCTATGGCCTGCGCCAGTCGCGTGGTGGGCCCATGCCGCTGACCGAAGAGGAAGAGGCTGCGCGGGCGACCGCCCAGGCGGAATACGATCGCCTGTCGGAAGAGCACGCCAATGCCGACGAGCTTCCCGCGGAAGTCGACGCGCGGCTCGGTGAGCTCGAGGCAATGCTGGAGGCCTT
>JAEYTN010000373.1 GCA_023433985.1 Pseudomonadota bacterium
GCTTCAGGCGGCGTGGTGGAGGCGCTGTCGATGCGGAATGGGTGCGGGATCGCCGGGGATGCCGCGGGGCTGCTGGCGTCGAGCGGGGACGGCGAGCTCGGCGGGTTCGCGGGGTCGAACGCGGCGAAGGTGAACGTGCCGGTGCTGTTCGACAATCACCTGCGGCGGGTCGGGTAGGGTAGGGGCGGACGGCTTCAGCTCAGCGCCGGTCCGGTGGACTCGCGCAGCACCAGTTCGACCGGCCACAGCTCGTGGATGGTGGCGGGGTCCTTGCCTTCCTGCATCTGGAGGAGGAGGTCGGCGATGCGGGCGCCGGCGGCGCGGATGGAGGAGCGCGTCGTCGACATGGAGGGGACCATGTTGTCGGCGTTGAGGTAGGGGAATACGTCGTCGTGGGCGATCATCGAGACGTCGCGGCCGAGTTCTAGGCCGGCGGCGCGGATGGCGCGGAAAACGCCGAGCGCGGTCATCATCGAGCCGGCAAGGAAGGCCGTGGGGCGGGGGCGGCGTTCCAGGAAGGCCTGGGCGAGGCGAAAGCCGTTCTCGTCGGTGAAGCGACCGCCGCCGATCAGGGCCGGATCGGGAGCAAGGCCCCGGGCCTGCATGGCGCTGCGGAAGCCGCGGGCGCGATGGATGGCGAAGGTCTGGTCCTCGGGGCCGTTGATCACCGCGATGCGGGTGTGGCCGAGGTCGATAAGGTGGCTGGTGGCGCGGCGGAAGGCGCCCTCGTTGTCGATGTCGAGCCAGGCATGCGGGATGTTTACCTCTTCGGCACGGCCGTGGAGGAGGAAGGGCATACCGAGCTGGGTGAGCGCGGCGATGCGCGGATCATCGGGCGTCGGGGCCGAAAGGACGACCGCATCGACGCGCTTGGAGGCCGCTAGGCGGCGGAAGGCGGGGACCTCGTCGTCGGCGTCGATGGGCGTGACGACGATGTCGATCTCGAGCTGGGCGAGGCGCTCCGAAATGCCGGAAAGGAACTCCGAGGTGTGCGGCCCGAAATGCAGCGAGCGCTGCAGGGGCAGGGGCACGCCGATGGCGCCCGACCGGCCGGTGGCGAGACGGCGGGCGGAGGCATTGGCGCGGTAGCCGAGGCGGTCGGCAGCTTCGGAGACGCGGCGGCGAGTGTCCTCGTTGACTTCGGGAAAGCCATTGAGGGCGCGGCTCACGGTCGTCTGTGAGAGCCCCAGCTCATTGGCCAAGTCTTTGAGTTTAATCACCAAATTTCGTCACATCCGCTGCCGCTTGCCGCGGCTTGAGGCGGATGCCTCCTCCCAGAGCTTGCCATTCAAAGCGATTTGGAAAATCGATGCAAGAGGGTTGCTCTCCGCCACAATCCTGAGGTTCGTACCTCAGCCTTGAAAGGACGCCAACCGCGGTTCATGTAAGCATGACTGACCTAAGCAACTGATTTGGCTGCCACAAATGTGAGTGTCCCCGCCGCAAAGATGAACGCTTGCTGAATGCGGCTTGACAGCGTTTCCCACCAAAGTCTAGGTTCAGTCTCAAAGCGCTTTGAGAAACCTAGCGGTGGCAATCACTCCGCACAGAGCGTTTTGGTGGGAGGAGAGCTGGCGGGTGGGGCGTTCCGGCAGGAATGCCAGTTCCGCGCCCATTTTCCTCCCGGTCACATGTCCTTTTGGGAGGAACAACAATGAAACTGAAGTCCTTGGTTCTGGGTCTGATGGGCGGCGTCTCGCTTGCCGCGGCGGCCCAGGCAGCGGACCTGCAGATCGTGCTGGGCGACACCGGCACGGGCCTCACCTTCCTGCAGTCCCAGGTTGAGCGCTACATGCAGGCCAACCCGGAAGACAAGGTCACGATCGTGCCGATGCCGTCGTCGACCACCGACCAGTTCGGCCAGTACCGCCTGTGGCTGGCGTCGGGCAATGCCGACATCGACGTCTACACCACCGACGTGATCTGGGCGCCGCAGCTGGCGGAGCACTTCACCGACCTCACCGAGGCGACCAAGGACATCGCGGGCGGCTACTTCCCGGCGATCATCGAGTCGCAGACGGTGGATGGCAAGCTCGTCGCGCTGCCCTCGTTCACCGACGCGCCGGCCCTCTACTACCGCAAGGACCTGCTCGAGAAGTACGGCAAGGAAGTGCCGAAGACCTGGGCCGAGCTCGAAGCGACCGCCAAGGAAATCCAGGACGGCGAGCGCGCTGCCGGCAATGCCGACATGTGGGGCTTCGTGTTCCAGGGCAACGCCTATGAAGGCCTGACCTGCGACGCGCTGGAGTGGGTGAAGTCGAACGGCGGCGGCCAGATCGTCGAGGCCGACGGCACCATCTCGATCAACAACCCGCAGGCCGCTGCCGCGATCGACCGCGCCGCGACCTGGGTGAACAACATCTCCCCGCCGGGCGTACTGTCCTATGGCGAGGAGGAGAGCCGCGGCGTGTGGCAGACCGGCAATGCCGTGTTCATGCGCAACTGGCCGTATGCCTACGCGCTGGGCAGCAGCTCGGACTCGGCGATTGCCGGCAAGTTCGACGTGACCACGCTGCCAGCAGGCGAGGGTGAAGGTGCCCGTTCCGCGGCGACGCTGGGTGGCTGGAACCTCGCGGTGTCGAAGTACTCGCCCGACCAGGAAGCGGCCATCCGGCTGGTGAAGTTCCTGTCCTCGCCGGAAGAGCAGAAGCGCCGCGCCATCGAGCAGACCAACCTGCCGACGCTCGTCGCCACCTACGACGATCCGGAAGTGGCCGAGAAGGCGCCGATCATCCCGCTGTGGAAGGAAGTGTTCCAGAACGCCGTGCCGCGTCCGTCGGCTCCGACCGGCACCAAGTACAACGAGGTGAGTTCGCTGTTCTGGTCGGCCGTGCACGAGACGCTGTCGGGCAATGGCTCGGCCGCCGAGAACCTCGAAGGTCTCGAGGCCGACCTGCAGGACCTGCTCGGCGCATCGCCGAACTAAGCAAAGCGGTCTCCGGGAGTTTCTCCCGGAGACCTTTTCATGCGGGGGCTGCTCTCCGCATCTGACGCTCAGGCGAGGACACGATGGCGGTAGAGACGGCGGGCTCGATCCCCCTTCCCAGGACGAAGACGCGTTCGGAACTGATGACGCAGCGGCTGGCGGCCGCGCGCTGGTTCCTGCTGCCGATGCTGATCGCGCTGGCGATCGTCGCCGGCTGGCCGCTGCTGCGGTCGATCTGGTTCTCGTTCACCGACGCGCGCCTCAACACCCTTTACGAGGCCGAGTGGATCGGCTTCGGCAACTATCTGCGCTGGCAGACGCTTTCGAGCGGCGCCATCCGCTGGCGCGGCGTGCTCGCCGATCCCGACTGGTGGAACGCCGTGTGGAACACGCTGCGCTTCGCGGCCCTCTCGGTTTCGCTCGAGGCGGTGCTGGGCATGCTGGTGGCGCTGGTGCTGAACGCTGAGTTCAAGGGACGCGGCATCGTGCGCGCCGCCATCCTGATCCCCTGGGCCATCCCGACGATCGTCTCGGCCAAGATGTGGGCCTGGATGCTCAACGACCAGCTCGGGATCATCAACGACCTGTTGATGAAGATGGGGCTGATCAGCCAGAAGATCGCGTGGACCGCGTCGACCGACACAGCCATGACCGCGGTGCTGATCGTGGACGTGTGGAAGACGACGCCGTTCATGGCGCTATTGATCCTCGCCGGACTGCAGATGATCCCCAAGGATGTCTATGAGGCGGCGCGCGTCGATGGCGTGCATCCGGTCAAGGTGTTCTTCCGCGTGACGCTGCCGCTGGTGCGGCCGGCGCTGATGGTGGCGATCATCTTCCGCCTGCTCGACGCGATGCGCATCTTCGACCTGATCTACGTGCTGACGCCCAACTCCAAGGCGACCAAGACGATGTCGGTGCTGAGCCAGGAGAACCTGTTCCAGTTCGACAACTTCGCCGAGGGCTCGACGCAATCGACCCTGCTGTTCGTGATCATCGCCATCCTGACCTCCCTCTATATCTGGCTGGGCCGGGTGAACTTCGAAGGGGAGAAGGGCTGATGAACGCCTGGGCCATCACGAAGCGGACGGCGTTCTACCTCGCCGTCCTGGTGATCATCGTCGTCTCGGTGTTCCCGTTCTATTATGCGCTGCTGACCAGCTTCAAGCAGGGTTCGGAGCTGTTCCGGATCACCTACTGGCCGGAATCGTTCAGCCTCGCCAACTACCAGTCGGTGCTCGGCGTCGGCAGCTTCCCGCGCAACCTGCTCAACTCGGTGTTCGTCGCCTCGCTGACGGTGATCCTGGCGCTGTTCCTCGCCATCACGGCATCGTTCGCACTGGCGCGGGTGCGGTTCCGGGGCAGGGGCCTGCTACTGATGACCATTCTCGCGGTGTCGATGTTCCCGCAGATCGCGGTGCTGGCCGGCCTGTTCGAGCTGATCCGCTTCATCGGCATCTACAACACGCCGTGGGCGCTGATCTTCAGCTACACGATCTTCACGCTGCCGTTCACGGTGTGGGTGCTCACCACCTTCATGCGCGACCTGCCGGTGGAGATCGAGGAAGCGGCGATCGTCGACGGGGCGAGCCCGTGGATCATCATCACCAAGGTGTTCCTGCCGCTGATGTGGCCGGCGCTAGTGACGACCGGCCTGCTCGCCTTCATCGGCGCGTGGAACGAGTTCCTGTTCGCACTCACCTTCACCATCTCCAACGACACGCGCACGGTGCCGGTAGCCATCGCGCTGCTGTCGGGAGGTAGTCAGTTCGAGGTTCCGTGGGGCGCCATCATGGCGGCGTCGGTGATCGTCACCGTGCCGCTGGTCGTCCTCGTCCTCATCTTCCAGCGCAAGATCATTTCCGGCCTCACTGCCGGCGGCGTAAAGGGCTAATTCCATGGCGCATATCGAGCTCAAGAACATCCGGAAGTCGTTCGGCATGGTCGACGTGATCAAGGGCGTCGACCTCGAGGTCCACTCGGGCGAGTTCATGGTGTTCGTCGGCCCGTCGGGCTGCGGCAAGTCCACGCTGCTTCGCCTGCTGGCGGGGCTCGAAGACATCACCTCGGGCGAGATGACCTTCGACGGCCAGGTGGTAAACGCGCTGGCGCCCTCCAAGCGCGGCATCGCCATGGTGTTCCAGTCCTATGCGCTCTACCCGCACATGACTGTGTACGAGAACATGGCGTTCGGCATGCAGCTGGCGAAATCGGACAAGGACGCGATCAAGAAGCGGGTCGAGGCGGCGGCCGAGATGCTGCAGATCACCCAGTACCTGGGGCGCCTGCCCAAGCAGCTGTCGGGTGGCCAGCGCCAGCGCGTCGCCATCGGCCGCGCCATCGTGCGCGACCCCAAGGTGTTCCTGTTCGACGAGCCCCTGTCGAACCTCGATGCGGCGTTGCGCGTGGCGACCCGGCTCGAGATCGCCAAGCTCCACCACGACATGCATAGCGCCACGATGGTGTATGTGACGCACGACCAGGTGGAGGCGATGACGCTCGCCGACCGCATCTGCGTACTGCGCGACGGCCTGGTGGAGCAGGTCGGCACGCCGCTCGAGCTCTACGACAATCCGCAGTCGATGTTCGTGGCGGGGTTCATCGGCTCGCCGAAGATGAACTTCCTCAATG
>JAEYTN010000386.1 GCA_023433985.1 Pseudomonadota bacterium
GCGCTGCACCGGGCGCAGGTCGGGCCGTTCGGCGATGCGATCTCGGTTAGTATCGAGGATATTGAACGAAACGGCGACGCGGTGGTTCTCCCCGTGGCGGCCGGGCTGGCCGGGCTGCCGGAAGTGCGGCTCAACGCCCAGCAGGCGCAGGTGCTGCGGCGCGGCAATCCCGTGCTGCTGATCGGTGCGGGTGCGCCGGTGCGGATCGACAGCGCCTGGGCCAGCGAGGCCGGATCGGCCGTCGCACTCGGTTATGTCGAGGCCGGGCATTTCCATCCGCAGCGGGTGTTGCTCGCCGGCTGAAAAAACCCGAAGGCAGCAGGAACCGGATGGCTCTTCGGACGTTGCCAAAGGCCGTATGTTCTGTTCGGGGCTTGATATGCATTGCGGAACGATTGATGGCTGACGGATCAGTCCCCGCCGAGCCCAAGGGCAGGTCGCGCCAGCGCATCGCTCGTCCCATTGCCGTCTATCTGTTCGTGCTTGCCCTGGTCGCGCTGGTGCCGGCCTTCATCTTCTCGGCCGTGCTGCTGCAGCGCAACAACGAGGCGCAGGAGCGGGTGGTCGAGACGCTGATCACCAGCACGGCGCGTTCCGTCGTGCAGGCCGTGGATCGCGAGATCAACGCCAACACCACCACGCTCAAGGTGCTCTCGACCAATCCCGCCCTGATCAGTGGTGACCTGCGTGCCTTCCACGCACAGGTGAGCGAGGCGCTGGCCGATACCGGCTCCTACATCTACGTGCTCGACTCCGACCTCGAGGCCGTCATGAGCACCCGGCGGCCCTATGTCGAAGGCCCGCAGAGCCGGTCTGCTGATCCGGAAACCAGTCAGCGCGCGCTCGACGGAGAGGGCGTGCTGGTATCCAACCTGGTGCACGGCTCGCTCTCCAACGAGTTCGTCGTCAACGTGCTGCTCGGGGTATCCAACACCCGCGAAGGCCGGGTGGTGCTCGGCTTCAACCGCGCGGCGACGCAGCTGGCCCCGGTGCTGCTCAGCAACCGCCTGCCCGATGGCTGGAACGTGGCGCTGCTCGACGGCAAGGGCATGATCATCGCCGCCTCGCCGGGCGCGGGACAGGTCGGCGACACCTTCCCCCTGCCCAACGTGGCCGAGCAGAGTTCCACCACCGAGTGGCGTAATGTCGAACTGGGCGGCCAGCACTCGCTCTTCGTCGCCCAGCGCTCGTTGCTGTCGGAATGGACGGTGGTCGCCTGGGCGCCGCGCGACATCGTTGCCCGGCCTCTCGCCGATGCGTTCTGGTCGCTGCTGGCGGGCGGCGTGCTGCTCGCGGCGCTGGTGGTGCTGGTGGTGTACTGGGTGAGCCTGCAGATCGGCCGTTCCGTGCATGGCCTCGAGGCCGATGCCAAGCGGCTCGGCGCCGGCCAGCCGGTCGAGGCGCGCAGCTTCCCCATCGCCGAGATCGAAACGGTGTCGAACGCCCTGGGCGATGCCTCGCGGCGCCGGCAGGCGGCCGAAACCGAGGTTCGCTTCCTGATGCGCGAACTGGCGCACCGCTCGAAGAACCAGATGACGGTGATCGCCGCTATGGCCAAGCAGACGGCCCGCGGTGCCGAATCCGTGCCCGAGTTCGTCTTGAGCTTCGAAAAGCGTATCTTCGGCCTCGCCCGCTCCACCGACCTGCTGCTCGCTCATGGGGTGGCAGGCGTTGATCTCAAGGAGCTGATGGTCAGCCAGATCGACCCGTTCTGCCCGGTCGATGGCGATCGCGTCGTCGTCGACGGCCCGACCATGCGGCTCAACGCGCAGGCGGCACAGATCCTCGGCATGGCCGCCCACGAGCTTGCGACCAACGCGGTGAAGTACGGCGCCTTCGCCCGCGAGGGCGGCCGGCTCCACGTCGGCTGGGAGCGGCAGGGCGAGGCCATCGCCTTCACCTGGCGCGAGATCGGCGCCGTGCCTGGAACGGCGACGCCGCGGCGCGGCTTCGGCACCACCGTGCTCGAAAACATGGTGGGCCGCTCGCTCGGCGCCGAGGTGAAGCGGGAGTCGCACGCCGACGGCATCGAGTGGCGCTTCTCCATCCCCGTCGCCTCGCTTGACCCCGCCTATGTGAAGGGCGCGGGCGAGGTGACGTCCGACAAATAGCTGGCGCTCGGCGGCCCGATCCACTATATGCGGGCGCAAGTCCGGCGTGGGGGAACCTTCGCCGGCTTTAGTCATGGCTCCGCCTGGACGACATCCTGGGCGCGGGCGTCCCGATCCTCGTTCTTGAAAGGACCAAGCCGATGTCGATTACTGCCGAGCGCAAGACCGCGCTCATTTCCGAGTATGCCACCAAGCAGGGCGACACTGGTTCGCCCGAGGTGCAGGTTGCGATTCTGTCGGAACGCATCAACAACCTCACCGAGCACTTCAAGAGCCACGGCAAGGATCACCATTCCCGCCGCGGCCTGCTGAAGCTGGTGCAGACCCGTCGTTCGCTGCTCGACTATGTCAAGCGCATCGATGAACCCCGCTACAAGACGCTGATCGAGCGCCTGGGCATCCGCCGCTGATCCAGCGGCGCGTGTTACGACACGAACCGGATTGCGAGGTACGCCTCGCAATCCGAAACATCCGGAGAACCGGATGACCGACGCGTAGGGCTTGTGACCTATGCGGAGCATGGCGAGATCATCGGCCGCTTGCGGCGCCTCGGGCGCGACCGACCGGCAAGCTGGCAACGTGAGCGGCTCATCGTCTTGTCCATGTTCCGCCCCGCCGAGAGTGCGGGCACGAGCCGCGGAAACCGTGCCGATTTTGGGCCGGGCCTGCACATGGGGTGCAAGGCGGCGGCTGGCACACCGGATGAGTTCACGGGGGTTTACGCTCCCCGCGTTCCCGCTCATTCCGGCAGAATGGAAAGACGAGGCAACATGCCCATCAACTTCAACCACCACAAGGTCGAGCTCAACTGGGGCGGCCAGCCGCTGACCCTCGAGACCGGCAAGATCGCCCGCCAGGCGGACGGCGCCGTGCTCGCCACGCTCGGCGAGACCGTGGTTCTCGCCACCGTCGTTTCGGCCAAGTCGCCGAAGCCGGGCCAGGACTTCTTCCCCCTGACCGTCAACTACCAGGAAAAGTACTTCGCCGCCGGCAAGATCCCGGGTGGGTACTTCAAGCGCGAAGGCCGCCCGACCGAGGCCGAGACGCTGACCAGCCGCCTGATCGACCGTCCGATCCGCCCGCTCTTCCCCGATGGCTACAAGAACGAGACCCAGGTCATCGTCACCGTGCTGCAGCACGACCTGGAGAACAGTCCCGATGTCCTCGCGATGGTTGCGAGCTCGGCCGCGCTGACCATCTCCGGCGTGCCGTTCATGGGCCCGATCGGCGCCGCGCGCGTCGGCTACATCGATGGCCAGTACGTGCTCAACACCACTAGCGACAAGCGCTCCGACAGCAAGCTCGACCTCGTCATGGCCGGCACCTGGGACGCCGTGCTGATGGTTGAGTCCGAAGCGCAGGAACTCTCCGAGGAGATCATGCTCGGCGCCGTGATGTTCGGCCACGAGCAGAGCAAGAAGGTCATCGAGGCGATCATCAAGCTCGCCGAAATGGCTGCCAAGGAGCCGCGCGAGTTCACTGCTCCCGACTATTCGGCGCTCGAAAAGGACGTGCTGGCGGTTGCCGAGGCCGACCTGCGTGCCGCCTACAAGATCACCGACAAGGCTGCCCGCTACGCCGCTGTCGACGCCGCCAATGCCAAGGTCAAGGCGCACTACGCCGCCCAGATCGAGGCTGGCGAGGTTTCGGCGGAGGACCTGGGCGAGGTCGTGCACAACCTGCAGGCCAAGATCGTCCGCTGGAACATCCTCGACACCAAGACCCGCATCGACGGCCGTGACCTGACGACGGTCCGCCCGATCGTCGCGGAAGTGGGCGTGCTGCCGCGCACCCACGGTTCGGCGCTGTTCACCCGCGGCGAGACGCAGGCGCTGGTGGTTGCCACCCTCGGCACCGGCGACGACGAGCAGTTCGTCGATACGCTCGAAGGCACCGACAAGGTGAACTTCATGCTGCACTACAACTTCCCGCCCTACTCGGTCGGTGAAGCAGGCCGCATGGGCTCGCCCGGCCGCCGCGAAATCGGCCACGGCAAGCTCGCCTGGCGCGCCATCAACCCGATCCGCCCCAAGGCCGAAGAGTTCCCCTACACCATCCGCGTGGTGTCGGAGATCACCGAGTCCAACGGCTCGTCGTCGATGGCAACCGTCTGCGGCACCTCGCTGGCGCTGATGGATGCCGGCGTGCCGATGAAGAAGCCGGTAGCGGGCATCGCCATGGGCCTCATCCTCGAAGGCGACCGCTACGCGGTGCTGTCCGACATCCTGGGCGACGAAGATCACCTCGGCGACATGGACTTCAAGGTTGCGGGCACCGCCGATGGCGTCACCTCGCTGCAGATGGACATCAAGATCGCCGGCATCACCGAGGAGATCATGAAGGTCGCGCTCGAGCAGGCCAAGGGCGGCCGCGAGCACATCCTGGGCGAGATGGCCAAGGCCCTCGACACCTCGCGCGCCACGGTGGGCGAGTTCGCTCCGCGCATCGAGACCATCACCATCCCGACCGACAAGATCCGCGAAGTGATCGGC
>JAEYTN010000450.1 GCA_023433985.1 Pseudomonadota bacterium
GCCGTTGCCTGTGCGGCGTTTGCAGTCACCCTCGCCCTGCTGGAAGGCAGCTACTCGAAGGCCGTAATAACGATCCTCATGGTCCCCGTCCTGGTGAAGCTTGAGAAGATCTTGCCACCGCCATCACGTCCTACTGGGAGGTCGAAGCAGGATCGTTAGGCTGTGGGACTATGGACGTTTCCGGCAGCAACACGGATAGTGGCTCCGCCACGGAGGATATGGATGGCGCGGCTCGACTGGCATGTAGCAGGGCAATTGACGTTCGTTATCGTGGGGTGGGGCGTGATCCTTGGCCTCATGGCTGCGTTCCTGTTCTTTGCTTATTCGGAATTTGGTGGACCTGACCCACTCCACGCCTGCCTCCGGACACTGGGAATTGGCGGCGAAATGCCCGCGCATTGCCCTCCACGTTTCACACAGCAATACATCCCCGCCAGCCGGCTTGCTCACTGACACATGGTTCGCGGTGCGGGGGATCACCCTGTCGTGCTCCCGCACCCTACTGTCGCATCCGGGCAAAAGACCCGGCCTCAAACGGTGACACTGGAGTTCGGGCCTGTCGGGGGGCAGCCCACTCCGTGCATGTAGGGGACGGAGGCGGCTTAAGCACTGAAGTATCGCCCCGGGGCCGGCGTCCACCTGTCCACAACGCAGTCGTAACGCACCCCAAGATCTCTTCGATCGCTTGTGTCCAGTTTGGGCCGATATCGTTGATTTAGTCGACGGTTGATCGGCGCTGTGGTCGTGATTCCGTTCTGCATGTGGTGCAGGAGGACGCGACGATGATGGGGATGCAGGTCGAACCAGAGCAGTTGTTCAACGAGTTCCGGCTCGACGATCACGTCCCCGCCGATCACCTGCTGCGGCGTATAGACCGCTTCCTCGACCTCGATAGCGTGCGGTCCCAGCTTAAGCCCTTTACAGCAGCATCGGCCGGCCCTCGATCGATCCGGACTGATGATGCGGATGCTGATCGTAGGCTACTGCATGGGCATCCGCTCCGAGCGGCGGCTGTGCGAGGAGCTGCATCTCAACCTCGCCTATCGCTGGTTCTGCCGGCTGGGTCTGGACGGCAATGTGCCGGATCACTCGACCTTCTCGCGCAGCCGGCATGACCGGTTCCGGTAGAGTGATATTCTGCGGCACCTGTTCCAGACGGTGGTCGAGCGATGCGTGCGAAGGTCTGGTTGGTGGTGAAAGGCTTTGCGGTTGATGCCAGCCTGATCGCTGCCGACGCCAACAAGGAGCGCTCGGTGCCGGGAGAGGAGTGGCGAGCTGATGCAGATGCAGGTCGGGCCGTGCAGGAGTATCTGGCAACCCTCGACGATGCCGCCTTCGGCGCAGCGAGCCCGGTCACGCCGAAGTTATCTCGCGATCCGACCCCGCGGCGCAGTGGACCGGAGCGCGCAAAGGGCCACGCCTTCTTCGCCTATGCCACCAACTATCTGATCGACACCGACAACGCCGTCTTCCTCGATGTCGAGGCGAGCCGCGCCATTCGGCAGGCCGAGGTCGGCGCTTCGCGCACCATGCTCGACCGCACCGCCGAACGCTTCGGTCTCACGCCGCAGAGCCTCGTCGCCGACAGTGCCTATGGCTCGGCCGAGAACCTCACCTGGCTGGTCAAGCAGCGCGGGATCGCGCCGCATATCCCGGTGTTCGACAAGTCCAACCGCACCGACGGTACGATATCGAGAAGCGACTTCGCCTTCGATCCTGAGCAGGAACGCTATACCTGCCGGAAGGCAAGTACCTGGTGCAGTTCCACCGCACCTATGCCACGCCGCGCTCCGGCATCACCAAGGACGGGACGCGTATCTACCGCGCCAGCAAGCGAGACTGCGATGGCTGTGCTCTCTAGCCCAGATGTTGCCCTAACACCCCGGCACGCAAGATCCCGCGCGACCTCGACGAAGATGCCCGCGACGTGGCCCGCGCCTTGGCAGGAACACCGCCCTATGAACGCTCAAGGCACCGGCGCAAGAAGGTCGAGATGCTGTTCGCTCACCTCAAGCGCATCCTCCGGCTCGGTCGGCTCCGATTGCGCGGACCGTGTGGTGCCCGCGACGAGTTCCTGCTCGCCGCCACCGCACAGAACCTCAGATAGCTCGCCAAGCTCAGGCCAATGACCGCCCTGGCATAGGCCCGAGGGCATCCAGTGGCTACGCCTCCGTTGCTCTCGACCGCGCTGACCACGAAACGGGCCGCTAACAAGAGCGAACGTGGCCAAATCGCCGACTAAATCAACGACATCCGCCAAGAGGGGTCGCGTCGTCCTGCATCATCTACCGGTCGCAGCTAGTGGGGTCCTAGGGTTCAAGTTCGAGGTAGCCATTGGCGGTCAGCCACTCGCGGATGATCTGCTCAACGGCTACGGTACGTTCTGCTGGCGCGACACCCGAGGCCATGAGGCGGTCGATCCCCAGCGTGATGTCCCACTTTGCCCCCGGCTCGGTCACCAATAAGTCAAGCGGAGTCTCTGAGAACGCAAGCTCGAGCAG
>JAEYTN010000466.1 GCA_023433985.1 Pseudomonadota bacterium
TCTCGGCACCGAGGACGTCGATTTCCTCATCCGTACCGGCGGCGACCAGCGCCTCTCGGATTTCCTGCTCTGGGAATGCGCCTATGCCGAGCTGAGCTTCACACCCACGCGCTGGCCCGACTACACCGCCGCCGAGTTCCGCGCCGCCCTCGCCGACTTCCGCCGCCGCAACCGCAGCTTCGGCGGCGTCACCGAAGCAGCGTAGGTAGCAACTCTTCCACATCGTCTCCTCCCCCTGGGCGGGGGAGGATAACGGCGCCAGGCGCCTGCGGCGCCGTGGCAAAGCTGCGGAGAGGCGCGCGCCCCCCTCCGCGCCTACGGAATCCGCACCGCATGCCGCGGCTCGGCCTCGGCCTTGCCGAAGGTCGAGGTGACGTTGATGTCCGTCCACTCGTAGGGATAGCCGAGCTTCATCGGCATGGCGTCCGTGAGTTCCTGGCGCAGGTCCGCCGGCAGGTCGAAATCGCCGGCCTCCATGTTCTCGGTCACCTGCTCCACCGTGCGCGCCCCGATGATGGCGGCGGTGACCCGCGGGTCGCCGAACAGCCAACTCAGCGCCACCTGGCTCGGCGACTTACCCAGCCGGTCGGCGATATCGGCCACCCGGTCGATCATCTTCAGCGCCTCGTCGAACCAGTAGCGGCCCATGGTGATCTGCGCCTGGATGCCAATGCGCGAGTTCGGGTCCGGCTTATCCGCGCCGCGATACTTGCCGCTCAGCATGCCGGCGCCCAGCGGGCTCCAGCAGATCATCGCCAGCCCCTGGTCCTCGCAGGCCGGCAGGATTTCGCGCTCGATGTCGCGGCGGATCAGGTTGTAGAGGTGCTGCGCCGAAACCAGCGGCTCGTAGTTCTTGAGCGCCGCCGCGCCGTTCGTCTTGGCGATCTGCCAGGCATAGAAGTTCGAGCAGCCGAGATAGCGGATCTTGCCCGCCGAGATCAGGTCGTCCGCCGCGCGCAGGCTCTCCTCGATCGGCGTATACGGGTCCGGCCCGTGGAACTGGTAGAGGTCGATATAGTCCACGTCGAGCCGCCGCAGGCTCGCCTCGCAGGCCTCGACGATGTGCTTGCGGCTCAGCCCCCGCTGCGTCACCGCATTGCCCGAGGGGAACCAGCACTTGGTGGCGATCACGAGGCTGTCGCGGTCATAGTCCTTGAGCGCGACGCCGAGCATCTTCTCGCTCTCGCCGCCCGAATAGCCGTCCGCCGTATCGATGAAATTGCCGCCGCCCTCGACGAAGGCCTTCACGATGGCGCTCGAGCCCTCCTGGTCGCAGCCCCACTGCGAATTGCCGAACGTCATGGTCCCCAGGCACAGCCGCGACACGAGCAGGCCCGACCGGCCCAGATAGCGATATTTCATGAGACTCTCCCAACCCGGCGCCAGACGACGGCCCGGGAGGGGCACCAAACAGCCAACCGCCTGTTAGGTAAACCCCGCTTTGGTCGAAAGCGCCTCTACTGCAGTTGCGGCCGCTTCAGGAACAGGTTCCGGTCCGCCGTCTTCACGCGCAGCCAGCTCTCGCGCCCGTCCCGCACGATCCGCATCGGCACTTCCGAGCCGGCCGGCCCCGTCTCCCACAGCTTGCGGTAGAAGTCCGCCAGCCCCTCGACCCCGCCATCGCGCACGTCCGAGATGATGTCGCCGCGCCTGATGCCGGCCCGATCCGCCGGCCCCCCGTCCGACACGCTCATCACCACCACGTCGCCATCGCTCTCGGCCGAAAACACGCCGAGCCACGGACGCGGCTCCCGCTTCGCATGGCCGCTGTGCAGCAGGTCGTCGAGGATGGGCTTCAGCAGGTCGATCGGCACCACCATGTTGATCTCCACCGTCTCGCCCGAGCGCATCATCTGCAGCCTGAGCGAACCGATGCCGAGCAGGTCGCCGTCCGCGCCGATCATCGCCGCGCCGCCCCAGCTCGGATGCGCGGGCGCGATGAAGATCGCCTCGTCGAGCAGGTACTCCCAGTAGCCGGCGAACTCCTGCTTGGCGACGATGGCCGAGCGGATCGACCGCCCCGTGCCATCCGCGAACACCACCGGATCGCCGACCCGCGCCTTCCCCGATTCCCCCAGCTCCAGCGCCGGCAGGTCGAGCGGCCCCAGCGCCTGCACCAGCCCGAACCCGCTCTCCTGGTCATAGGCGAGCGCATGCGCCGCCACCACGCGGTTGTCATGCGTGGTCAGCCACACTTCCTCGGCTTCGGTGATGAGGTAGCCGATGGTGAGCACCAGCCCGTCCTCGTTGATCACCACCCCGCTCCCCTCGCGCAGTGTCCCCAGCCCTGAGGCGGTGAAGGCGTCGTCTGGGATATGCGCGCGCACGGCCACCACGGACCGCAGACTCGGATCGATCGTCATTTTTCATGTCCCGCTATTCGGATGGCAGGCCAGGGAATCCTAAACCGCTCCCCGCCCGAAGGCCATGCCGCAGCACTTAGCTATGAACGCGTTGTGATGGATGCAAGGGCGCAGGGGCAACGGCCCTCCGCACCGGCAACCCACGCGCCGGCTTCCTCCCCCACCGGTGAATATGTGCGAGTTGTGCAACTATTCCACGGATGCGTCGGCGCGAGGCCGAGAATCCCTTTGGCGGCCCCCGGCGACGCAGGCATTGTCCGGTTGGGATGAGGCTCGGATCGTGGGGGTCGCGACGCCGCCTACGGAGGAAAATCCATGTCGAGACTGCTACTGGCCGCGGCGGCTTTCGCCACCATGACCACCGCCGCGATTGCGGTGGATGGGCCGCGCGCCCATTTCCTGCTGCCCCAGGACAGCAGGATTTTCAGCCTCACCGGAAACCTCCTCCACACCGAGATTGCGGGCAGCGAATTCGGCGTCGTGGCAGTGACCCCGAGCTATCGCCACGCGATCGAGGTCGGCGGCAATGCCGGCGCCCTCCTCATCGGCATCCCCGTCGGCGGCCTCTCTGCCTCGCTCGACACCGGCATGGGCATCGTCGACCTCGAGACCAGCCTCGCGCCGGGCGATCTCTTCGTCGGCGCTGAACTGGGCTTCATCGGCTCGCCCTCGCTGGCTCCGATGGACTATGCCCAGTACAGGCCCGGCTTCCGCGCAGGCGTCGCGGCCAAGCTGTTCCTGCCCACCGGCGACTACGACTCGAGCCGCCTGCTCAATCTCGGCGGCAACCGATGGTCGCTGCATGCCAGCCTGCCCCTCAGCTACGTGCTGGCGGATTCCATGATCGATCCGAACCTCACGACGTTCGAGATCGTGCCCGGCGTCCACATCTTCGGCGACAACGACGAGCCCTTCGGCGGCCCGTCCGTCGTCAGCCAGGATCCCCTCTGGCTGCTGGAAGCACACGTCACCCACAGCTTCAGCTCGACAGTCTGGGCCGCCCTCGATGCGGCCTACGAGTATGGCGGCGAAACCTCCGCCGACGGCGTTCCGCTCGGCGACGCCCACCAGTCCCTGGCGCTGGGCGCCACCCTCGGCCTCGTGCTGAGCCCGGCCGTCGCCGTCCGCATGACCTACATGGAACAGGTCTACTCCGACGTGCCCGATACCGCCGCGCGCGGCTTCGAACTCACCACCGCGTTCAGGTTCTGAGCCCCGGGCGTCGTCCCTCGCGGCGGCGCCCCCAAGTCTCGCGAACGGTTCGCCGAGGCGCAGGCCCGCTAGATTCGCAGCTCTTCTCCCCCGACCTGCACCTTGGGCACCTTGAAGCCCATGGCGATCCAGGCGCCGAGCAGCCGGGCATAGAAGCCCAGCGTCGGCAACGTCCCGGCAGGCAGGTCGCCGTGCAGTGGCGCTCCTTCGGGCAGGTCGCCCGTCATCGTTCGCAGCTCCGGCGCCGGCCGCTGCCCCTCCGGCCACAGCGCCGAATAGAGACTCAGCCAGTGTCCGTCCTTGAACTCGACGAATATCGGCGTGTTGCAGCACGTCGCGACCACCCTCCGGGTCGGCGAATCCGGCTTCAGCCGAAAGGCGCGCAGCCGCTCCTGCCCGGAGGTGAAGCGCACCCGATCCTTGCGGTAGAGCACGTAGGCGGTGCCGCCATCCGGTCCCACGGGGGAGTCCGTCAGGCTCGCCAGCCGCTCGCCGGCCGTGCGGCAGCTGGTGCAGTAGCACGTCGCGGCGATGATCGGCCTCTCGTCGACCGCCAGGGTCACGGCGCCGCAGTCGCAGGCAAGGTTGGTGGTCACTTGCGAATCCTCCTGCAACGAGCATCCCCGAGTGCGGCGCTTCCGTCCACCCGCGCAGCGCCGTTGCCTATAGACCGCCCGCCACCGCCCCGAGCACCGCCATCACCAGTTCGTCGAGCCGAACCTCTCCGTCCACCTCGATGCCCTCCTCGCCCGTTCTGACCTTCAGCCGGTCCGGCTGGTCCTTGGCCTGCCGCTCCAGCTCCGCCACGATGGCCTTGCGCACCGCATCCTCGATCATTTCGGAGCTCCTTCCACACTCGCTGGCATAACGCCCCGCGAGCCGAATGGATCGCCCCCTATCCTTCCAGCACCTGCACCGGCGGCGCCGCCTCCACGCCCTCGGGCACCGTGCGCCAGATCAGCATCGCCAGCGCCACCACCGGCGCCCCGAACACCGGCAGCCAGGTGGCGCCCCACAAGTCGACCACGAGCCCGCCCACCGCCGCCGAAACCGCCATCCCCACCATGAAGGTCGACATGTTGAGCGAAATCGCCACCGGCACCGCCGTCGGGGCCAGATGCGCCATGTGGCTCGCTACCGCAATGCCGTAGGTGCGGCCGACGAATCCCTGCACCCCGGATACCAGCAGCATTGCCGGCAGCTTCAGGTCGTCCGGCAGCACCGGCAGCACGAGGTAGGCCAGCATCACGGCGAGCACCGCGAGCCCTCCGATCAACCCGGTACGCACGCTTCCCAGCCGGTCCGCCATCCGGCCCGCCACCGTGCCGCACGCGACCGCCCCCACGCCTCCCGCCAGCAACACCAACGGCAGCATGTCGTAACCGATGCCGATCGCTTCCATCAGCGGCCCGACATAGACGATCACCACCGCCGACCCCATCATGAACAGCAGCGTCGAAAACAGCGCCGGCACGACGCCGGGGTTGCGCAGCACCCGGATGCGGTCCCGCATCGTCTGCCGGTCGCCCTGCATGCCGCGCGGCAGTTGGGTGTAGAGCGCCAGCGCGGCGAGAAACGCCATCGTCGCCAGCACGTAATAGTCGATGCGCCAGCCGAATTGCGACGCGAGCCAGGTCCCCGCCGGCACACCCGCCAGCGCCGCGATCGCCTGCCCCAGGCTGATCACTTGCATGTAGCGGCCGCGCTGCCCGAGGGGAGCCAGCATCGCCGCCGTCGCCATGGCCGTTCCGGTAAGCGTCCCCGCCGCGACGCCCAGCAGCGTGCGGAACAGCACCGCGCCCTCGAACAGGGGGAACACCGCCATCGCGAGCATGCAAAGCCCCACGGCGAACTCGGCGCCCGCCAGTATCCGCCGCCGCCCCACACCACCCAGGAACACCGCAACCATTGGCGGCCCGACCGCGTAGGCCACCGAATAGCCCAGCACCACCAGCCCCGCCTGCCCGGGACTCACCCCGAACTCGGCGCCGACCAACGGCAGCAGCCCGGCAATCATCCCTCCCTCGATCGCGCCGACGAACGCCGCCAGCGCCAACCAGAACACCCGTGAATCCATACCTCGCTCCCACCGGCAGTGTGGCCGGGAGCGATAAGGCTTGGGAAGGGCCGAAATACTTGGCGCAGCTAATCTTTTGGTCCGATGCCAGGGCCCCGACGCCTGACACGCCCCCCGTTGCACCGACGCCGCCGGTGATCCTCCACCGCTTTAGCGGGGGAGGGGGACCATGCGAAGCATGGTGGAGGGGGCGTCCGGCATCACCGCCCTACCCCCAACTGCATTCAGCGAAAGAAAAATCCCCTCCCCCGCCTAACCCCAGCCGGACCTACCTCGGCACGAAGAACGCCGCACCGGCGGTCCGCGCCGCACCGGTAGTCACCAGCGTCGCCAGCACCTGCCGCACACGCTCCCGCCGCTTGTCGGTAAGCCTGCCGTCACGCAGCTAGCACGTCGCCGAAGGCCAGCTTGATGCGTTCGGCCTCGTCCTCCGGCAACCACCGCACCATCTGCGGCACGACGGTCCTCATCAGCCGCCGCCGCGACGAGGGCAACCCCGCCCCGCCGGCCGAACGCGCCTCCGCCAGCATCGCAGCGAGCTTGCGGCGCACCCGCTCCGGATCGGCAACCGCACTGACCTCCGGCCGCTCGGCCTCGCCAAACATGTCAAGCTGCGCCGTCATCACCGTCGCCGTCCTCGTTCGAATCGGCATCATTGTCCGGCGCGAGTCCGAGGTCGGCAAGGCTCAGCAGCGGCTGTGCAAGGATTTCGTCGAGCAGCGCTGCCTGCGCCGGCTCCAGCAGCACCAGCCGGCCGAGCACATGCAGCAGGTTCATCAGGTCGGTGGTGTATTCGCTGAGCCAGTGGTCGGGCTGAATGGCGTCGAGCGGCGAAGGCGGCCGCCTGTCCCCGATGACTGGCCGCGTCCGGTCGCGCCGCCGATAGCTGAACCATTGCTTCACCACCTGCTTGCCCGACACTTCATAGGCCCAGATTTCGGGCATGACATTGTCGACATGGCCCTGGCCGACGGTGAGCCTGCGGGTCGCCGGATCGTAGTCCATCGCTTCAGGCAGCGGCTCGGGCGCGCCGGGAATGGCGCCCCCCACCGGAATGGTCGGCGCCTGCTCCCTCGGCAGGCGCGGCGCCTGCTTCGGCCGGCCCGCCGAAGCATCGTCGAAGCGCTCGCCATAGGTATGCAGCCAGATCACCTCGCGGCCCAATGCCACGGCACGGGCAAACAGCCCCTCATCCGCCGTCATTGGCACGCGCAGGCCGGGCTGCTTCAGGTCTTTGGCAAAGTGCGCCGTAAACGCCGGGTGCGCCAGCACGGCGGCAATATAGGCCATCAGGTCCGGGGCGGTGATAGCATGACCATAGGCTTCGGAGAGGTGGACGAGGATGTCTAGCGAAACATTGGGCTGTGTTGCCGCCGCATCGGCCCAGAGGGGGAAGATACGGCCTCCGCGTCCGCTGTAGTGGTCGAGGTCGGGAGCCAGCCCAGTTAGGCTAATCGCTGGCCCACTTGTTGGCGCGATGCGCTCCAATGCAGTCAGATAGACTTGATACAGGGACATTCCTTCCCACAGGCTTGGATTTGGCCTGTTCAACAGGCGATTGTCGGGAATAATCCACTGCCGGTCAAACGAGCGAAACGCATAACGCGATGGCGCAACTACGAGCGCTGTATCGCTCACCACAGGCGCCGATCGGAACTCGTGCCCTGGCAGGCCCCTGCTGACGCGTTTGAGAGTGGTTCTGTCCCCGCCTTCGTGTGGATGAAACAGGTGCTCCTTTGCATCGGCATTGCGCTCTTGGACCAGCCTATTCCACCGCCTCGCCAACGACTCCCGATCCGGCGCAATCACCCATGTCCGCCCGGGCATCACCCCGGACCCGTCGTAGCTGAACAAGCTCTTGAGCGCCGGGAACTCCGCCCATTGCCCCGTGGCCTCCGGCAGGAACGCTCCGCGCCACTCGCCGGCGCCTTCGACCCAACCCGCACCGCCGAGCGACAGCGTCCCCAGTGCCGCGAACTTCTGTTCGCGCCGCCCTTCCGGCAGCGCCGTGAAATGCACCCGCGCCGAAGTGACGGCATCCTTCCCGCGCCGCCGCGCCGCCAGCACGATGCACACCGGCTGCTGCACGCCCTGGAAGATGCGCGTCGCCACTTCGGGCTGATGCCCCTCGGGCGAACAATCGATGATCCAGATGTCGCTGCACGAGGCCCGCAGGTCGGCCCGCATCTGCTGGAAACCCGGCCCGTTCAGATAACCCGCGACCGTGATGAAGCACACGATACCTTCCTCATCGGCATCGGGAAGGCCCGTCGCATCGCCCCAGCCGGAGCCGAAAACCTTGAGGCTCGCCCAGCGCCAGAAATACACGTAGAGATTCTTGAGGTGCTTGGCATGCGCGCCCACCCCCCAGGCCGCTGGGGGTCGCCACCGCTCCATCGGCGCCTGTCGCCCCACCGACCCGTCCTCGATCCAGCCACCTCGCCCCTCCGCCTTTTCCTTGTAGGGCGGATTGCCGATCACAACCGTGATCTTCTCATTGCGCTTGATCTGGTTGGCCGCCCGACGCGATTGCGCCACCGGCTGCATCATCGAGGGGATATAGTCCTCCTCGATGAACGGGTCGCCCAGCGTGTCGGTGATGAACAGCTTCATCTCCGGCAATTCCCCGATCGCCCCGGCATCCTCCATCAACTCGCCATACTCGGCCAGCAGCCGCAGTTGCGCCACTGCGAACGGCCCGAATTGCATCTCGAAGCCGATCAGCCGCTCCGCGGCCATCTCCAGTGCCCCGGGCACGCTGCCCGGGCCGAGATCGTCGCTCACCGTCCGAGCGATGTGCCGCAGCACCCCCAGCAGGAACGTTCCCGTCCCCACCGCCGGATCGGCAATCGTCACATCCGCCGAAGCCAGCCCTTCCGGCCTGTTGAACAACGGCCCACGCAAGGCCTCGTCCACCAGCCGCACCATCGCCGTCACCACTTCGGGCGGCGTGTAGTAGGAACCGGTGAGCTTGCGCAGGTCGCTGTCGTACACCTCAAGGAAGTGCTCGTAGAAATAGAGCCACGCTTCGGACTCGCCCTTGCTGAGCACCGCCCAGTCGACAGCCTCGAACACGCGCGCCATTGTGCCGAGCGACGTTTCGAGCGCCTTCATGCTCTCAGCGTCATCGGTCAGCAGACGCAGCGCCGTACCGATGAGGGAACTGGTTTTGCGCAGCTCGCCGGCTGCGTGCTCGATCCCTCCCGCCAACGAAATATCGCGGGCCCGCGCGATCAACAGGCCGAACGTCACCGCTTGGGCGTAGCCGTCGGCGAAGCTCGCCTTGTTCGCTTCGGGAAATAGCAGCCGCCGCCAGTCCTGAGCCAGTCCGCTCAGGCTGGCGTTGTTCCGTTCGAGCTGCTCAGTCACTTCCTCCCTTAGCAACCGGCACAACCTCGCGCTCACCTCCGCAAGCCGCTTCGGACTTTTGGGCGCAATCGGCTGCCAGTTGAGAAAATTCTGGATCAGCGTTTCGAGCGCCAACGGCGCCGATAGTTGCGCGCCCGAGGTCTCCACGTCGCCGCCAAGTCGGACAACATCGCCGACCCGTTCGCCGTCCTGCCACAGCGCGAAACTATTGCCGTCAGTGTAGATGAGGTTCGGGAGCGACCTGAGCCGCTCCCACTGGGCCTTGTCGTGTTTGTCCTTGAAC